>JAVBXV010000436.1 GCA_030824405.1 Anaerolineales bacterium
GCTACATATCTCTACATCGATAAGAAAATGCGCGACCACGGTTTGTTCCAGGCCATCTGCCGTGTCAACCGTTTGGATGGTGACGATAAGGAATATGGGTACATCATCGATTATCAGGATCTCTTCCAAAGTTTGGAAGGTTCCATCCACGATTACACATCAGGCGCGTTTGATGCCTACGACAAGGCGGATGTAACTGGCTTATTGACCGATCGCCTCGATAAGGGCCGTGAGCACCTCGAAGAAGCCCGTGAGGCGATCAAGGCGCTGTGCGAAGGCGTCCCTGCACCACAAGATACCCTCACCTACCAGCACTACTTCTGCGCATTGGATACGTCCGATAAGGATGCGCTACAGGAAAACGAACCTAAACGCATCGCGCTCTACAAATTGACCGCGTCTCTGATCCGCGCCTACGCCAACATCGCCAATGAAATGACAGAAGCAGGATATACCACGTCCCAGATCGAGAAGATCAAGCAGGAAGTCGACCACTTCGAAAAAGCACGCATGGAGGTCAAACTCGCCAGCGGTGACTACATCGATCTGAAAATGTACGAACCTGCCATGCGCCACCTGATCGACACCTACATCCGCGCCGAAGAAAGCCGCAAGATTTCAGCCTTCGACGACATGACCCTGATCCAGCTGATCGTTGAACGTGGTGGGGATGTCGGGAAGGAACTGCCTGCGGGTATTGCCAGCAATCCTGCCGCGATGGCTGAGACCATCGAAAATAACCTGCGGCGTGTCATCATTGACGAACAGCCTATCAACCCTAAGTATTACGAGAAAATGTCTGATTTGCTGGATGCCCTCATTCAAGAACGCAAGCAAGAGGCGCATGATTACGAAGAGTATTTGAAGAAACTTGTGGATTTGTCGAAACAAGTCACCAACCCAAGCGGCGGGACTGCCTATCCAAAATCGTTGAACAGCGCGGCCAAACGCTCTCTCTATGACAATTTAGGCAATAACGAAGAACTGGCAATTGCCCTGAACAAAGATATCCTTGCCACCCGAAAAGATAACTGGCGCGGTAACGTGATCAAAGAGCGTGAAGTGTTATACGCCATTCAGAAGTACATCACCGACGGTGCGGAAGCCGAGCGTGTCTTTGAACTGGTCAAGAACCAGGTGGATTATTGAGCATGCATCAGATTACTGTGCAGGGCCTAAAGGTGGATGTCGTCCGTAAAAATATCAAGAACCTGCACCTGGGGGTCTATCCACCCAATGGCAGGGTGCGCGTCGCCGCTCCCCTGTTGGTCAATGACGAAGCCGTGAGAATGGCAGTCATTGCACGTCTCGGCTGGATCAAACGTCAGCAGGTGAAATTCACCGTGCAGGAGCGGGAGCCACAACATGAATATGTAAATGGCGAAAGCCATTATTTTCTTGGAAACCGCTACCTGTTGAACATTGTGGAGGACAGCCCATCAGGGAAGGTGGACATCCGCAACAAGAAGAGGATTGATCTATACGTCCGCTCCAACAGTGACAGCGCCCAACGTGAGCGCATCATGCTCAACTGGTATCGGGCACACCTTCGAGGAACCATTCCCTTGCTGATCGAGAAGTGGGAGAAGATCCTCGGCGTTCAAATCGCCGACTGGGGCATCAAGCAAATGAAAACCAAATGGGGTGCCTGCAACATCCAAAAGCGCCGCATTTGGATCAACTTGGAACTGGCGAAGAAATCCGAGCCCTGCCTCGAATATATTGTTGCCCACGAAATGATGCACCTGCTCGAACGTCACCACAACGCAAGATTTCTGGAATTGATGAATAAATTCATGCCGAGTTGGAAACAGCATCGTGCTGAACTGAACCGCGCCCCGCTTGGACATGTAGATTGGGAATATTAGCGGTATTCCTATCAACAAGTTTCCGACATCAGAAACCCCGCCACCCACTTCTCCTTCTCGGTATATGATCATTGTGTAGCAGGATAGATAAACAAATCCAGATAATGAACTCCGTTCTACCCTAACAATAGTGCTTAGTAGCTATTAGGATAGAACGGATTAGATCCTAATTCTCCTTACTCATAAACACATGGTCAGCACTAGCCTAGCATTTGTTCTCCTCCTGCTCTTCCTCTGAAAGAGAAAGGATTTCTTCGAGATCCAGAAGACATTCAGTGTGAATATGGACAAATCCAATTTTTGTTGCGTGTTGCTCCCCTGTCTCTGATCCACAGAAGATGCAATGTAATACTTGGTTGGTTTTCATGCCAAACCTCCGTTTTGAGATACTTCCTTATTAGGAAAGTTCAAGACGGATAATGCCGTAAGGCAATTGGTGTCCGTGATTAGGTATAAGTAATGAGCATGTGTCTCTAAATATCAAGATTTTGAGTTTGTTCCAAAATACCGGTATTTTGTACCATTTTGGCTTCTATCTTCCCTAATCCTGAGTAAAATCCGGCACCGTTGACATAGCTCTCTGCCTATTTCCCCTAAAAAGCTGGCGAAAATGAATTGATAGTGAAAGAGGAGAAGTGCAGCATTTTGTAACCAAAAATACTGATTGAGCATATATGTCAAAAAAGGAGACGGTCACTTTGATGTGTCCCTAAAGGGACATGGGGGATATGAACTGAGTTTCTGACATCGGAAACCTTCGTCATCCTCCGTATTTCGAGATTTTACGTACTACCTTACAAACACTATTTCCTTCATTGAGCTTAATTGAACTTTTGGCCAGGAAATACTCTATGCACTACGACAGAACAAACCCAGTTCCTTGTAGAGGCACCTTATAACTATCCTGGAAAACATGTAGGTCGTGCAGAAAAAATCCATTGCCCTTGCAAAAGAGTTTTACAAGGGCAATGGATGCTATTTCTCCAAGCAGAGGACAATTCAGACACAGCGGCGCATGCCCTTGTATAGAATAAGGCTAAACCCTTCTAAGTAGGGAAAACTCTTTATTTACCGGGAGAGATAAATCCTCAAGGGGCGGGCAGCGGTCTTGACGCGGATACTTTGGACGGGCTTCACTTGAGTGAAATTGGCTCGCCAGCTGGTTCTGTGATTATGTTCGCCTCCGCCACTCCTCCTTCAGGGTGGTTGTCATGTAATGGTTCTGCGGTGAGCCGATCAACATACGCGGCTTTGTATAGCGCCATTGGAACTTCGTATGGTGTGGGTGACGGAACGACTACGTTCAACATTCCAGATCTTCGTTCTCGTGTCCCAGTAGGTACTGGAGCTGGTGGAAGTTTGACAACCAGAAGTGAAGGTCAATCTGGTGGCGAGGAAACTCACACGTTGACAATCCCGGAAATGCCAGCGCATACACATACGGTTGCGTACACAAATGCGGCGAATGCAGGTGGTGATGTTGGCACACGAGCTTATCCGGGCAGTAATCCGAGTGGAAGCACTGGTGGTGGCGAAGCCCATAACAACATGCAACCCTGGTTGGGGATCAACTTTATTATCAAATTCTAAGTTTCTGACACCAGAAACTATCAAAGTTCACGGAGAAAGGAATGGATATCTATGGTTTACTGGACCCACGATTGATACAAATGGGAGAGCTTGGCCTGGCGTTCATCGTGGTTGTTCTGAGTGCAGGATTGGTCACATTCGTCATCAAGACCTCTAGCCAAAGAGAGAAGGAGTACCTTCGTATTATCACCAATGTGCTCCCGGTCATGGAAAGTCTCTCTCAAGGCATCATCAATCTCAACTTGAGATTGGAAGGCATCGAGGACAGCATCGAGCATCGCGCCTTCAACAACAGAGGAAAGAAGGATGGACCTAAAGAGGAGCCAAAGGAGGTTGTGGATGCAGCTAAAGTGGATTAATCGCTTCGCTCCCCTCTATCGTGATGGCTTGAAATCCAAGATCCGAGACTTGCCACAAGGCACTGTTGTTGAGACTTCAGGAAATATCAATGAACGCTATGAAGAAGTCCTCTTTGATGGAGTGAAAGGGTGGATACATACAGATGACCTGGAGGATTACATCCGTAATTTTCCAGTGAACTGTGTGGTGATCGAAAATCAAACTCCAGATCTTTGTGACTTTCAACAGTTTGTGATCCACAAACTTCATAAACAAGTCAATCTTTGTGGTGAGCTCTGTGTTTGCTATTCTGTTGGCGTCAGTCTTGGAACTCTATTGGACAAATGGGAGCTTCAGCTTCCCTCTTTCTACAAAAGAGTATTTGGGACTGGAAAGGCACGTGGCACTGGTTCAGGCGAGCTTCGTGAGATGCTGAAGCTGTTTGACCGAGAGAGTGTGGAGCTGACAACTGCCCTGTTTCAGTCTCACATCAAGCGCTCGCGTTACACCATGAAGGGCCTGCAATCTCTCCTCGCCACAGGTAAGGTTATCGTCAGTGTCCATATTGATGGGACCACAGGCTTACTACGTGGGAGTGGCATTCTTCACTGGGTGGCACTTACTCGGATCACCTCTGAAAGAAATGGTCAAGGGATGGTGACATATTACAATCCTGCAATGAACTGCGTCGAGACCTGCTCCTGGAATGAGTTTCTCCTCTCGGCAGGTCAGCCGTATGGGATATTTAACATTCTTCTGCCTTTCTGACATCAGAAACTACTCTTGAGAGTGACCGCCAAGCGAACCTAGCTTGGCCGATTTGTACACAAGAACACTCAATACTTTACCCTCTCGGCAAACAAGAACGACAAACGATAAATGCTACAATCTATTTCTCTAAATATTTTGACTTGCTCAATAGACAAAACCCCAATATAATAGCTTCTGCTAGTAAGGCATAAGCCTTGGTGGTTTTCAAGCCAAATGGGATTTAGGTAAACCAAAAACAATCCCAAATATAGGGTTTTGATCTTCCTATATGGCATATATGGTGTTAGACATGCGGGAGTCGCCAAGTGGTAAGGCATCAGCCTTCCAAGCTGATATTCGTGGGTTCGAATCCCATCTCCCGCTCTAAGACAGTGTTCCAGCGTCAGGTGCTTTGGTGTCAGGTTGCCTGACCCTGATACTGGAACACTTGACACTTAAAGGGCCCGTGGCGCAGCGGTTAGCGCAGGCGACTCATAATCGCTTGGTCGCAGGTTCGAATCCTGCCGGGCCCACAAATTGTCTCCACAGCAAGCTAAAAGTATCTGAATGAAACTCCCCCAAAAACTCCTTAATCTATTAATACTGATCGTACTAGCAGGCTGCACAACTGAGCCTGCCACTCAACAAATTCCCACACCCAAAAAAGAAGGCATTACTTTCAAAAATACGGTTGTCAGCCTCACCTTTGACGATGGTGACGTGGACAATTATTTAATACGTCCCATTCTTGCAGAGAATAATATACGTGCCACTTTCTATGTTGTCAGCGGATTCACCGGCTCTGATGGATACATGACCGAGGAACAGTTGCACGGGTTATACGAGGACGGAAATGAGATCGGCGGGCATACTTTAAGCCACACCAAATTAACTGATGTCCGCGGTGATGAATTGAAGAAGGAAGTTTGTGATGACCGCGCGAATTTAATGGCGTATGGCTTCGAGGTGAATTCATTCGCCTTTCCATATGGACATTATGACGAAGAAGCCAGGCAAATTGTTATAGAGTGTGGATACAGCAACGCACGCATCGTAACTGACGGCCCGGATACCGTCCCGCCTGGTGATGCATACGCATTGCAAGCCATGCCCTACATTGTCAGCGATAGTGACTTTTCAAAGATGTTCCGCTATGTCACTGGCGTGGAGCAGGAAGGCGGCGGATGGGTTATTTTTGTCTTCCACCACGTATGCGATCAATGCGATCAATATGCCGTTGATATTGATACATTTTCAAAGTTTGCAAGCTGGTTGAGTAATCAACAAAAAAATAACGGGTTGATCGTAAAAACAATCGGCGAAGTGATCTCAGGAAAATAGAGTAAAAAAAATTCCCCTTCTTTTTCAGAAGGGGAATTTTTTTATTTCAATTCAGTCAACATTTGTGGATAAATACCAGGTGCCGAGATGATGATGGAGAGTGGTGGGGATAGGTAATCTGCACCGCCATCAATGGAAGTAACGCGTGCGCCAGCTTCTTCGGCGATCAACGCGGCGGCGGCTACGTCCCAAGGCTTGAGAGAGAGTTCCCAGAAGCCGTCAAAACGGCCTGCAGCCACGTAGCATCCGTCTAATGCGGCGGAACCGAGGCGGCGCACACCCTGTGTCAATTTGGCCAATTTAGTGAAGTAGTCAAAATTATTGCGTGGAGTATTCCATGTGTCGTATGGAAAACCAGTGACAAGCAGACTCTTTTTTAGTTCAGCAGCTTTGGAAGCCTGAAGCACTCTGCCATTCAAACGTGCGCCTTTGCCTCGTTCGGCTGAAAACATTTCGTCGCGAAGTGGATCGTAAACAGCACCCAGTTCCAGGGTCCCGTGCGAAGCGAATGCGATGGATACACAAAAAATGGGAACCTGATGCGCGTAATTGACAGTTCCATCCAATGGGTCGATGTACCAAACATCTTCATTTTGACCTTTGGTTTCACCGCTTTCTTCGGCAATGATATGCCCACCGGGAAAACGGGTTTGAATTTCATTGATCAAAAAAGATTCAGAAGCGTGGTCTATTTCTGTCACCAGGTCAATTTCGCTTTTGTAATCGATCTTGTGTTCCTTGTTGTAGCCTTCGCGCAGAATTTCTCCAGCGGAGCGGGCAAGGGCTTCAATATCAGCCAGAGTTGGTTTCATTATTGTCCATCCCAGATTCGACGACCAAGTGCGGAGAGTGCGAACTCCACTGCAAGTTTTGCGGTCTGATTTTGCACATCCAAAATCGGGTTTACTTCAACAACGTCCATGCCAATGAGTTTGCCTGTCTCGGCGATCAGTTCGCAGGCGAGATGCACTTCGCGTTGGGTCAAACCAGCAGGGACAGGAGTACCAACACCGGGAGCATGCTGCGGGTCGAGCGCATCCAGATCGAGCGACAGATAAATACCATCGACATCATGGCTGACATGCTCAATGGCTTTTTGAACAACCGTCACCATACCGTATCGATCGATCTGTTCCATGCCCATGACCATCGCCCCAGCTTTTTTTAGATTTGCCTTCTCGCCAGAATCAAGATCGCGCGCGCCAATGACCGCAATTTTTTTAGGGTCGATCACAGGGAGTGCTTCATCCCATAATTGAACAAGGCTTTTATCGCCCAGTCCCGCAAGGATCGCAAGTGACATGCCGTGGATGTTTCCTGAAGGCGTGGTTTCTGCCGTATTGAAATCTGCATGAGCATCGATCCAGATCACGCCGATTTTTCGATTCCGGGCCGCGCCTCGAACTGATCCAATAGAAAGGCTGTGATCTCCGCCGAGCACGAGTGGAAAATGCCCTGCCTGCACAGAGGTGGCCACTGCCCCAGCCACCCGCCTGGACATGGGAATAATACAATCCAAATATTTGAGTTTGGGATTTGTGATCTTGCATGTTTCTGCAATGGGAACTTCCACATTGCCATCGTCCTGCACTGTGTATCCGAGATCCTGAAGTTTCTGTTGTAGATGGGAGTAACGAATGGCGCTGGGTCCCATGTCCACGCCGCGGCGGTCTGCGCCAAGATCTATTGGAACACCGATAATATCAATTTGCATGTTTAAATCTCCAGATTTTTTGATTCATTATATAAGGTAACACGATTTCGCCCATTGGCCTTGGAAAGATAAAGCGCTTCATCCGCGGCATGTAAAATGGCATCGCCGATACTACCATGCAGAGGATAGCTTGCAACGCCAGCAGAAAAGTTCGCCTGCATATCCTGTCCATCATAATTAAAGATGGCGGCGCCATACTCATGCCGCCATCTGTCGGCACGTTCATAGGCATCCTGTTGTGTCGCATTAGGCATAAGGATGACAAATTCCTCACCACCATAACGGCAAACAATATCTCCCTGACGGGAATTTTTTACAAGGAAGTCAGCAAGTCCTTTTAGGACGATATCCCCGCATTTATGTCCATAGGTGTCGTTGAATTTTTTGAAATAATCAACATCGATCATCACAATACTAATTGATGATTTTTCACGTTCAGCCTTTGGAATTTCCTTATCAAGAGCCGCTGCCAGAAAACGGCGATTGAACACACCAGTCAGCGGGTCGCGCAGTGCAAGCTCTTCAAGTTTCTCCTTCAGGGAGTTTACTTCCTTAATGTTCCTTTCAAGCTCCTCATTGGCCTTTGTAAGGTCATCTTCCAGTTTTTTACGTTCCGTTACATCATGAGCAACGATGACACGCCCATTCAAATTCTGTGACAAGCCATCGTAGAGTGGAGTGATCACCACATCAAGGGTTCGAGGGGGATCCCCCGGTATCTGCACCTCTTCACGAGTTTCTTCAGTAAGTAAAAAGCGATTAATAAGCTGCGGCCATTGTTTGAAGATATGAACGGGGTCCTGCCCAATGATCTCGTGCTTCGGCATTCCCAACCATTTTTCAGCAACAGTGTTCACGTCGAGCAGACGATCGTGTGCGTCCACAACAAAAACAAGCTCGGGAATGTGCTCCATAACAATGTCGCGCGCAATCGGCTCCAGGTCCATCAGGCGGTTTTTTAAAATATTTACGCCGATCAACCCTGAACTGATCGTAAATGAAATGGGCGTCAGATCAATGGGGAGTTTATAAGACGGAAACAAATTTCCAAGCAATTGATAGAGAATATTTAAAGCCCACGGTATCAGGGCGGCACCGATCAACAACCCCAACTGCCTGCGAAACGTGTTCCTGAATTCAATAAATCGCCAGAGCAAAAACAGGGTCGCCAACGCGCTCAGTATATATCCCTGCGCAAGAGACACCCAATACCAGGGTCCACGCCCAATTACTAGCGGGCCGCCGAATTCTGATATTGGTTGAATGGAGGAATAATACAAGTGCAGCCATTGATCCGAGAAAATCATAACCAATGAAACGAGCGGGCTGATAAACAGAAAAAGAAGCTGCCATCGAAGGAAGGATTTTCTCTGTTGAACATAGATCAACGTATAAATAAACCATAATGCTGGCTGGAGTTGTATCCCGATATTTTCGATCCTCAGCCAGAATATTTTATCTTCAAGCGAATTGGCAAAGGTGATCATGGCATAAGAAAATGACCAGACCGCCAGTGACATCAGCATAAGCGTCATGATGATATGGCCGTGGACTTTGTACTTAATGACAATATAAGCTGCAATCGAAATCGCAGCAATTGCGCTCATAACCAGTACTATGCCAAACACAATCCACTGAATTTGCATACAATTCCTTATTTACGCCGTTCTGTAATATCCTACATCCACAGAATATACCTGGCCGCGTTTGATCACTTGCTTCACAAGATTGGTGCCGTATCGATATCCGACCTGGCGGTAATCCTGCACAGACAGGATCAACATATCCGCCTGTTTTCCGACTTCAATGGAACCGATCAGATCAGACCTGCGAATGGCGTGCGCCGAATTGATGGTTGCCGCAGCGATAGCCTGTGCAGGTGTCAAACGCATATAACGGCAGGCCAGCGCAATGGCAAATTGCATCGACTCGTTCCATGATGTGCCAGGGTTACAGTCTGTAGCGAGGGCGAGCATGCCACCTGCTGCGAGGATTTTATTTGCAGGGGTATAGTCCCGTTCGGCGAGGCCAAAAGGTGTGCAGGGAAGTGCGACCGCAACCGTATCCGATTTGGCCAATGCTTGAATATCAGCATCAGATGTCCGCACCAAATGATCGGCGGACGCCGCACCCAATTCCGCAGCGAGGGATGCACCGCCGAGGTTTTCAAATTCATCAGCGTGGATCTTGAGCGGAAATCCCAGCGACCCAGCTTTGGTCAGGATCTGACGCGATTGCTCCAGTGTAAAAGCTTTGTGCTCGCAGAAGACATCCACAAAAGGCAGAGGCAGGCGTGGCGCATGCGTCTCCCACCATTCCTTCAGCATGGGAAGCATGGTGTTGACAACTTCATCTGTATAGCCTTGCGGGTTATCCTTGTATTCAGGGGCAATGGCGTGAGCGCCAAGAAATGTGATCGCAAGATCAAGCGGACTTTCATCATCCAGCGCAAGCAGGGCCTTAAGCAGCCGCAATTCGGTGGACGTTTGCAAGCCATAGCCAGTCTTCGCTTCTGCAGTGGTCGTGCCATGTGAAAACATTCGCAGCAAACGAGGGCGCGTTTGGGCGATCAAGGTTTCCATGCTCGCCTTTCGCGTGGCTCTGACCGTTGAAATAATACCGCCGCCAGCGGCCAGAATATCAAGATAGGGCACGCCAGACATCTTCATCTCAAATTCATCGGCACGGTCGCCCGCCCAAATGAGATGAGTATGCGGGTCAACAAACCCAGGCATTAAAACACAATGGCCTGCATCAAGAGTTGGCTCATCAGGATAAGCATTCTTGAGTTCGGCCGTTGTGCCAACCGCAACGATCTTTTCATCACGTACGACAACCGCGCCATTCTCGATCAAACCGAGAGTACCCAGCGCCGCGCCGCGTTGCGGTCCGCCTTTAAGGGTAAGAAGTTGGGAAGCAGAATGAATAAGCATGAACGAATTAAACCACAGAAAATTACAAAGAAAGAGACAGAAGTCTTATCTACGGCAATGCGTAATTCAATCAAATTACAAAGTAAAAATCCCTGAAAACATATATGTTTTCAGGGATTTTTACTTATTATCGCAATAATTTCTGCTTGCACTCCTGTCAGGCTAACATAACTGTTAGGGAAATACCCATTGTGCCACTTGTTTTTTTTCTAGGACGATGTAAAATAGGTTCAATCCTGTTGGAGGTCCTTCCCAGGAAATATAAAAAGAAAGGAGATTTACTCACATGTTATTTGCCCCTAAAGAAAAAGGCCAGGGTCTTGTTGAATACGCTCTAATCCTCGTTTTGGTTGCTATCGTTGTTATCGCGGCTTTGATGATTCTTGGCCCGATCATCGGTGGAGTGTTCAGCAAAATCAACTCCAGCCTCAGCTCTGTCTAATTCAGCGCTGTCAAGCTTAAAAAGAAAAATTCTGGAACTTGTTCCAGAATTTTTCTTTTTAAGCTCAAAACATAAAAAATTGGCGGTCATACCATCTTTTCAGCATTAACACATTTGTAAATACTGATTACACTCCCATCTTGTATATTCCTTGGGGTGATGTAAAATAGGTTTACCCTGTTGGAGGTCCTTCCCAGGGAATTCTAAAGAAAGGAGATTACTCATATGTTATTTGCCCCTAAAGAAAAAGGCCAGGGTCTTGTTGAATACGCTCTAATTCTTGTTTTGGTTGCTATCGTTGTTATTGCTGCACTGATGGTCCTCGGCCCGATCATCGGCGGTGTATTCAGTAAGATCAATTCCAGTCTCAGCAGTTTCTAATTTTTCAGACAGTATGGTAAATAAAAGTGCCCCATCGATCGATGGGGCACTTTTATTTTATATAAAGATAGATCAAATTTTCCCTGTCAAAAAAAACTGGCTGCCAACCTTCCAGATCAAAGGAAACCGTCACAACCCGCGCCCCAGACCGCAATTCCTTTTCTAATTTTTTCTGAATACGCCCCGCATGGCTGGATGTTAAATACATGTAAACCACATCCGCCTGCCGCAGATCTGACTTGTAGAAATCCCCCGCCTCAATGTGGACCTTTGACCTGACTCCGTTTCGAAGAGCATTCACCCACGCAACGGCACATTGAACAGGCCCAACCTCGACACCCACTGCATGGGCGTTGAATTCCCTCGTGGCCATGATCAGTACACGTCCATGCCCACAGCCGAGATCATACAGTGTTTCGTCTGGCTGTAGATTCGCTAATTCCAAAGCTCTGCGAATCCGCTCAGGGTTGGTGGACACGGGCGGCAAGCCGTACACAGCAGGGACCAATATCCACAACGCCCCCACCACAACCACAACGACAGCGATCAACGCAACAAATGTTTGCATAGTTATCCTTTTTGCATGCGGCGCAAAGCTAGGAGAGCGGCAGCATTAAAAAGCACCGCAGTTAACGCAACAAACATAAAGCCAAACTGTTGATAAATAAAGGCGGCCAGCAACGCGCCAAGGGCGCGCCCAAGGGCATGTCCCGTTACATTGACAGATAACATCGTGGCCCGTGCTGAAGGGACCAACTCCGTCATCAAAGGGATGTGACTCACCAAAACATATTCAAATGTAATATAGAAGAGGAACAAGCCGATCAGCGCGCCAGTTTGAGTCTGCCCAATAAATGGGAGCAGGATGGAAGCCAAAGCATTCCCGATCAACCCAATCGACAGCGCGAGCGGCTTTCCAAGTCGATCTGTGGTGAACGCCACCAGACCTTCGCCGCTCAATTCAGAGATGCCGATCACGGCAGAAGCGCCAGCAAGCGCGGCGATCTTTAATCCAAAAGAATCTTCCAGCCAAACCCCAAAGATAACATTGACCAATTCATTGCCTGCACTGGCCCACATTGCGATCGAAATGCCAGCCAAAGCAGGCATGGAAGTAAAAACTGCACGATACCCAGCACGTGAATTGGACGTTACTTCGTGGTGAGCATCTTCACTTGGGATCATTCGCAGGATCACAACAAAGATAACCAGCCCCAATACTGCAAGCACAGGGAATGGTGCAGACCATCCATACCTGCCAATGAGAAACCCCATAACAGGAACACCCACAATAAACGCCATTGACCACGCCACTTCTGTAACAGCCAGCGCCGTGCCACGTTGGGCATAGGGGATGCGATCTCCAAAATAGGCCTGCATGGATGGGTCGAACATATATTTACCAACCATGGCAAGAACAAGAGCAATTGCTAGAGTCCAAAAAGTGGGATAAATTGCCACCACGCCAACACCGAGCGTGAAGATGACAACTCCAGCCAACATGCCAAATTTTCTTCCGCGACGATCAGCAATGGGCGCGAACAACGGACTGGTTGCTCCAATCAAGGAACGGGCCGTCATCAGCAGAGACATTGTGGAAATATCCACACCGAGGCCGCGCGCAAAGACGGACAAAAATGGATACACCATCCTGTGAGATGTATTCAGGATGGTGCGGAGTAACATGAATATGATAAGTTGAAATCGAATTCGCAAAGTTCTCTTTAGGTATTCGATTTGAGCGTCAGGAAAAAGCGTGTGAGAAAATACGCGGCCAGCAAAGCCAGCAGGTTCAAGCCGACAAAGAAGCCAATGATGACATAATTTCCAGAATTAAAAATGGGAGATGGAGGCGGATGCATAATGTTATCTGCGGTTGAAAAGACTACGCGCAGCACAATGATGTAGATAATATTTCCCAAAGAAGTAGCCCAGGAAATATTAAAAAGCCACAAGCCAGCCTGCAGCAAAATTCCCGTCACCGCAAAGATCATGGCGAGGCGGAAACGCGGCTCAGCAAGGAATAGGCCATTCCAATTAGATTGCATCGCAAATAGCGAAAGCGGCAGATAGGTGATCCAGAAGAGAATGCCCGTGCGGCCAAGCGCAGCGGACCAGGCGTGGAAAATGTCCTTGCGCAGGAGCAGGCCTAAAAGTCCAGCAAGAGCGGCGGCGAAGAAGGCAAATTCTGCTGTCAGCACCCAGGCTCCATGCAGGTAGACGATCCGCACATTGGCGCCAAGGGATTTTTCTTCGGGGCCAAGCAGAGTCAACAACGCGATCGCGATGACTGTGATGAAGAAATACATGATTGGTGATTTTATTTTTGACATGGCGCAAATTGTACCCTCAACCTGAAAATGTTTGAACACTGCTTGACAATCCATTTGCATGTGGATACACTCAAGGCGTTTGGGAAGTAGCCCCTGCATTTTATTGCAGGACGCGTTGTCCTCACCACATCGGCAACGCGAACGTTAAAACGTTTGGCGAGACCATCACGGAGGCGTGGTGGTCTCGTTTTAATTTTTTCAAGACCAGCAAGATTGAAAACTATGTTGATACAGGAGTTTTGAATGACACACGAAGAAGTACCGCAGCACGAATGGTATGCACTGACAGCAGAAGATGTTCTTAAACACCTGGAAGTGCATGATGAAGGTTTGACAACCGCAGAGGTGGAAAAACGCCTTGCGCATTATGGTCCCAACCAACTGAATGAAGCACCGCGCCCAAGTTTCCTTGTCATCCTGTGGGCTCAATTGAACAGCTTTGTGGTCATTCTCTTGATCATCGCCTCGGTCATTTCTGCATTGCTTGGTGATTATGTGGAAGCCGCCGCCATCATGGCCATCGTTGTCTTGAATGCAGTCCTTGGCATTGTGCAGGAACAACGCGCTGAGCAGGCATTGGCTGCGCTCAAAAAACTCGCCGCTCCAGATGCTCAGGTGATCCGTGACGGCGCGCGAACTTCTGTGCCATCCTACAATCTTGTACCTGGTGACATTGTATTCCTGGAGGCAGGGAATTTTATTCCTGCAGATCTGCGTTTACTCGAAGCCATCAACCTGCGTGTGGAAGAAGCCTCATTGACAGGCGAATCCCTGCCTGTGCAAAAGAACGCGGTTACTGTGCTTGAGAAAAATGTCCCTCTTGGTGACCGAAAGAATACGGCATTCATGGGCACCGTTGTCAACTATGGCCGTGGACGCGGCGTAGTCACCAGCACAGGCATGCACACCCAGCTTGGTCTCATTGCAACAATGCTGCAAAATGTGGAAACAGAAGAAACTCCACTGCAAAGAAGGCTCGACCAATTGGGCAAGTCATTGAGCATTGGCTCACTGATCCTGGTTGCCGTGGTATTCCTGGTTGCACTTATCAACTACACAGAAATTGGCGGCCTGTTCTCTGCGCCTTTGGATTACCTCAAAGAATTTGCCTCGGAAATTACTGAGGTGTTTATCATCGCCATCAGCCTTGCGATCGCCGCTGTGCCTGAAGGCCTCCCTGCCGTTGTGACCATCTCGCTCGCGCTTGGCATGCGGGAAATGGTGCAACGCCACGCACTCATCCGCAAGCTGTCTTCTGTGGAGACGCTTGGTTCGGCCACGATAATTTGTTCCGACAAAACTGGAACATTGACCCAGAACGAAATGACCGTCACTCGCGTTTGGGCGGATAATCAATTCGTCCAAGTGACAGGCACGGGGTATGCACCGATCGGCGAATTTCAAGTGGACGGCAAAAAAATAGAAGTGGATGAATATCCCGCCATCCTTTCGACGCTCTGGCTTGGCTTGTTGAATAATGACTCGACGATCGAAACAACAGGCGAGAACGACTCCCAAAAAACCTACCGCATCATTGGCGACCCGACAGAGGGTTCGCTGCTAGTGGCAGCCGCCAAAGCTGGGGCTGTTCACGTCAAAATTAATGATGCCTATCCACGCGAGAACGAAGTGCCGTTCGACTCGGAACGCAAACGCATGATCACGATCCATGACGTGCGCAACCCGCAGGCGGAAGACCTCTCTCCATTCAAAAATGAAAAGCACAAAGATTGGGATGTGATCGTCGTCAAAGGCGCGCCTGATATTGTGCTGGAACTATGCACCAGATATCAAGGCATGGACGACCAGCCACGCGAAATGACAAAGGAAGCGAAGGAACGCATCCTTGCCGCGAATGATGCCATGACCAAAGACGCTCTGCGCGTTCTTGGTTTCGCTTATCGTTTGGACAAGAATGTTCCAGATAACGCCGAAGACCTCAATGCCGATGAGTTGGAAAAGGACCTGGTCTTTGTTGGCTTAATGGGCATGATCGATCCCCCACGCGCCGAAGTCAAACCCGCGCTCGAAAGAGCACGCCATGCGGGCATCCGCACGGTGATGATCACAGGCGACTTCCCGAATACCGCCAAAGCCATCGCTGAGTCAATTGGTTTGCTGCGACCTGGCAAAAAGGTAATGACAGGCGCCGAACTCGACAAAATTGACGACACCCAACTCAAGAACATCATCGAAGATACAGATGTGTTCGCCCGTGTTTCACCTGAACATAAGATGCGCATTGTGGATGCGTTGCAAGCCAACGACGAGATCGTCGCCATGACAGGGGACGGCGTGAACGATGCTCCCGCCATCAAACGTGCAGACATCGGCGTGTCGATGGGCATCACAGGCACAGATGTAGCCAAAGAAACCGCAGACATGGTTCTCACAGATGACAACTATGCCAGCATCGTTTCGGCTGTGGAACAGGGACGCATCATCTACAGCAACATCCGCAAGTTCGTCTTCTTCCTGCTTTCCTCCAATGTGGCAGAGATCATGATCATCTTCCTCGCGACATTGGCAGGCTTGCCCGCGCCATTGACCGCCATTCAACTGCTCTGGCTCAACCTCATCACAGACGGCGCCCCTGCGCTCGCACTCGCCATGGAAAAAGGCGACCCCGATATCATGGATCAGAAGCCGCGTGCCAAGAACGAACCCATCGTCAATCGTTCAATGGGTATTGGCATTGTTGTACAAACTTTTGCTCAAACAGCCGCAGTGCTTGGCGCCTTTGTTGCAGGGTTGGCATGGCATCTCGAAGCGGGAGCAATTATCCCCGCTGGCACGAACGTTTTATCTTTCGTGCTGAGTCATGACTGGCGCGGAGTGGACGTCCAAACCGCAGAGACGATGGCGTTCGTCACGCTGTCGCTTGCTGAGTTATTCCGTGCGTACACCGTCCGCTCGGAGCGCGCATCCATCTTCCAGATTGGGATCTTCTCGAACAGATACATGCAGTATGCGGTTGGGGTTTCGATCGCGCTGTTGTTGATCGTTTGCGCAGTGCCTTTCCTGCAGCCCATCTTCAATACGCACTTCCTCAGCCTGCGTGAATGGAGTTTGGTGCTGGGTCTGGCGCTTATGCCAGCGGTCGCCGAAGAGATCACGAAGTTCTTCCTGCGAAGAAAAGAAAAGTAAACAGAAAAAGATCCCCCGCAATTGCGGGGGATCTTTTTCTTATTTGGTCTTGTTATTTTCCTGCGCGGCAGGCATCACATGGACATAATGCCCGCAGATAATGCCAGTTATAGATGCCGTAATCGTGGCCGTCCTCCCAGACGATGGTGAGCGCGTAGGAGCCTGTTGCGACAACATTTGCCAGCCGTGTGGATTCAGAATCTTCCAATTGCCTTGTGAAAATATCTGCGTCAGGTTCCGATTTCATGTTCTCATGTCCGCCGCGGCAGGAGGCACAGGGACAGGCCGCACGCAGTAATCCAAAGGGATAGTGGCTAATGTGATTGTCGTTCCAGGTGACGGTAAAGATGCGTTTGCTTTTGTTGGCAGTAATGCCTGTTGGTTTCTCGTTCATGATTTTCCTTTTATATTTTATGGGGATGGGACAACTGCCAGATAATCTGCAACGGCCCAGCCTGCACGGGTTTCATCGTATGGAGCCACCAGATACCACCAGGTGTATCCATCTGCGGTTTGCGGGCCGTCACGTACCAGGAACACTTCTGATTCTTCACCGCGAAAAACGGTTTCGCCACTCAACCCAACACTCGCGCGAATACGCAGGCCGTCGCCTTCTGTGCCGTTGATCTGCACATAGCCGCCAATGGCGATGGAAGCATCACCCGCGACAGGTGTGGCGAGTAAGGGGTTCACTGTGGGTGTGGGCACGAATTGCGGAGTATGTGTCGGGGCGGGGATCATGGTCAGGTCGGCAGGAGCAAACCCAACGTTAGGAGAGAAGCGGGGTGACGTCCAGCCGATGATGATCAGGGTGATGATCAGCAACATCGCAGTTACGCCCACGGCGCCAAGGATCACCCAGCGGTTCAAGTAAGGTCTTAAGTCCATATTATCTCTTTGGGGTTTTCAATAATTGTAAGGCTTTTTCGGGCATCAGCACTTTCAAAGCGCGATGTTGAATGGTGATGTCTGCGCTGTGGCCGCCAAGCATGGGGTCGCCGTCTACTTGAATGGCGAAGGGCGCATCAGACTCGACCCGTGCGGTGTGGAATGGCAGGCGGCGGGCATATTCAGATTTGAGATGACGCCCAGAGGTAAGCTCAAAGAAGTGACGCAGCGCATCGGCCACGTTGTTTCCGCTGAGCAGCCACATATCCATTTCATTGTCATCGAGCAGGGCGTTTGGCGAAAGCAGAGACATGCCGCCCGCGTAGTGACGGATGTTGGTTGCCACCGCCACAAGATAATGACCTTCCACCAATTTGCCGTCTGTGAAAATACGCAGATCAAGGCCATGC
>JAVBXV010000321.1 GCA_030824405.1 Anaerolineales bacterium
ATCTTCGTGAGTTCGTCTGCGCGGCCAAAGAAGTGAGGTAGTGGAGGAAGAGTTGAGCCCGTGGGTTTGGGAGATTGGTAAATTGGAGATTGGGAATTGGGATGTTCGGAGAGATAATGTCCCACTGATGAAGCAATGCCGCTCGCAAGATTATCAGGTGTGGTGAAAAATTCAACGGGCTGTTTTTTTACTTTATTTAGGAAGGCGTTGAGTTTATCTGTTTTGTCATGTTCCCAGTATTTTTGATGCCAGATGAACTCATCGTCAACGATAAAACCAAAAATCGGTTTCCCAAGTTTCTTGGCGTAATCAAATTCCTGTTCGGTAATTGAGACATCTGAGTCTTTGGGAATGTATCCGTAGCGATGGGCGTAAATCCCAACGAACAGATCGCTTTCTTTCACTTCTTTTAAACAGGCTCTAGTTGAATCTTCTGGACGTGCGCCAAATGATTCCATGCCAATGACATGCAAACCTAATTGTTCCAACGCGTCATGCGCGGCTTTGCGGTGTTCGATCAAATCAACATATGTGGAACTAAGAAAAACCTTCATGTTTGCCTCATTATGTTTCCCGAATGGCATTTTTCTAATTCTACAACCAAAACGAGGAATGAAAAATGCAGAATGAAGAATTTCCACACCTATTCTTCATTCTGCATTCTGACTTCTTCATTTTTATTTTAGAAGGATGCAACCGCTGTATTTAGATCGTCGTACTCTTCGATATACATGTCAAAGCCAGTGGTGGTGAAGACTGCTTTTGTGTTGCCTGTTAAGTTTAATAGTTTTAAATAAGGAGATTTGTACGTGCCTGCGATGATACCTTGCTTCATATCTTCGTCGCTCAGGTTGGCGTCTGGGTGAATGGCATTCAGGTCTTTGAAGATCTTGCTCAAAACACGGAAGCCCGCACTGCTCACGTAGGGCGAGTGTTCCAGGTCCACGAGAATGTGGCGCACCCCGCTCTGGATCAATTCATCAGCCTTTTTTTGAAACTCACTGTAGGACGAGGAATCGAGATTGCCGTTAATGTGAATGATCGTAACTGGAACACGTCCGTTTTGGGTCGATACTGTAACTTCCATATTGATCTCCTTCTATCTGAATGGCTAATGATAATTGGCAATATTATACAGTTTCGAAGGCGGAAATCAAACACCAAAAACTTAACCTGTTCTTAACGCTTCAACAACCCAGGCTTAATTCGCGCCTTTTATACTCTGGCTATCAAGTGAGTTTGAAAGGTGAGAGTATTCAGTGAAAATGGCATACATCATTTTTGTGGTTGTTGAGCTGGTCACTGCGCTCCTGTTTCAGCGGCGGGAGCATGCTAAATACTTGCAATATCTCCTTTCGAATTCATTTGCAGCAGAATAGCAAAATGCTTTCATGTTCTTCCTCCTTCGTAAGCCCGTCGCAAGACGGGCGTTTTTTGTTAATAAAATGGTTGCATTCTCTTTTTCGGCGGGTATAATTAATTACTTGTTAGCGCACCACCTCTGCACCTATCCCAAAATAAAGGATTTGCATGTGACCACAATTTTCTTTGCCACAGACATTCACGGGTCGGATATTTGTTGGAGCAAGTTTTTGAACGCGGGGAAATTTTATAATGCCGATCAGTTAATTCTCGGCGGCGATATGACGGGCAAGGCGGTTGTCCCGTTCGTGCATCAGGGCGGCAAAAATTATCGCATCACTTTACTGGAACAGGTGTTTGATACAACGAACGACGAAGAATTACAGGACATGGTCAAACGTGTCCGCAGCCGCGGCTATTATCCCTACATGACCACCCCAGATGAAATTACCGAGTTGGAAAAGAATCCAGACCGCGTCAGCGAGATCTTTCTTGTTGAAGTGTTAAAGGTAGTAGAGCAGTGGATGAATCTGGCAGATAAGAAGCTGGAGGGCACGGGCATGAAAGTATATTGCTGCCCTGGCAATGATGATATGGATGAAGTGGATGCCATCGTTCGCGCCAGCCGAAGCGTGGTTCTGGCCGAAGGGCTGGTCACCACCCTCAACAGCGGCCACGAAATGATCGCCTCAGGCTGGAGCAACCGCACTCCCTGGGATACGCACCGTGAAGAGGACGAGGACCAGCTCAAAGTTAGGTACGATGCGATGACCTCGCAGTTGAAGAATCCGCACAATGCCATTTTCAATGTCCACGTGCCGCCTTATAAATCCAATCTCGATGAAGCCGCCGAGCTGGATGAAAACCTGCGTCCGAAATTGGCGGGGCAGGCCTTGAAACCTGTGGGCTCCACAGCATTGAGACAATCGATCGAAGAAGTACAGCCTTTGCTGGGTTTGCACGGTCATATTCATGAAGGCCGTGGTGTTTCACGAATTGGCAAAACTCTTTGCATCAATCCGGGTTCCATGTATGAGCAGGGAACTTTACTGGGTACGATCGTACGGCTTGGAAAAAACAAGGTTGAAGATTACGTTTTGACAACAGGCTAGATCATGGGGCGCGGGCTACTGCGCTCCCATGTGTAAACAAACACCAAAAGAGGAGAGTGTTATGAGCAACTTGTTTGTCCGTAAGGCGACTGGCCTGGTACGTTCGTGGTCGGTAATGGATGCTTTCGTTTATGCATTGTTTTCGATCAACCTGATCACCCTCGGTTTATACAGCTTTAGCCAGATGTATTACTTTGAGGGCGGCATGGTCAACGCGCTGATCGTCAGCGCGATTTTCATTTTCTTTGAAGTAATTGTATATGCCGCATTGATCGCCGTCATGCCCCGTTCGGGCGGTGATTATGTGTGGCAGAGCCGTATTCTTGGCGGCGCAGTTGGCTTCATTCTCGCGGTCACAGGCTGGTGGTTTATTTTGTGGCTGTGGGTTCCGCTGTATGGCGATATGTTCCGTCATATTGTGCTGGTGCCATTGCTGGGTGTGTTTGGCGCAAGAGACCTCGCGTTATGGTTTGCAGGCACGCAGATGGGTTCATTCACTGCCTCGATCATCACGCTGGCCATCGTCAGTATTTTTATTATGCTTGGCATGAAAACCTATGCACGTATTCAGAAGTTTTCATTTTACGGCGGCATGCTGGGACTTCTAATTGTCATCGGCCTGTTGTTGACTGGTACTCCTGAAACCTTTAAAGCAGGATTTGAGGCGAACGCATCTTCCATGTTCGGAACTGCTCCTGGTATCTATGACGCTACCGTCACTTTGGGAACAGACGCGGGCGCGATCACACCATTCAGCGGCGGTTCGATGGGTGTGGTGTTCCTTGTGATTCCCTACATGGTCTTTTTCAATTTATGGCCAAACTGGGGCGCAACGTTATATGGTGAAGTGCGCGGCGCAACAGATTTCAAACGCAACATCACAGGCATGGGCGGGGCGCTTGGAATTACAACAGTACTTGGCATTATTTTGCTCTTCGCCATTAGCAAGGCAATTGGCTGGGAGTTTTACGTCCAGGCTGGCGCTGCATGGTGGAATCACGTCTGGTACGGCGCGGAAGTTGCCTTCCCTGTCTGGCCGTATCCTGCTTTATTAGCCACATTCCTCACCACGAATAAATTTGTACAGATCCTCGTGATCGCATTGATGAGTTTATGGTGGTTTGGTTGGAGTGGGACTGTGTTCCTTTCTTCCACGCGTGTGATCTTTGCCGCCGCGTTTGACCGTTTACTGCCCGAATCGGTCGCCAAGGTGGATGAGCGCACAGGCACACCCGTCAACGCTTTGTTGTTGATGGTGATCCCTTCTGTTGTGGTGGCCTATATGTTCGCCTTCAACATCGCCAGTTTCCAAACACTGACATTGTGCTCCACACTGGTGATCGCGGTGACATTCCTCGGAACCACCATCTCCGCGATCGTGCTTCCCTACACCAAGCCTGATTTATACAAGGCATCGCCGATCGCCAAATACAATGTACTTGGCTTGCCGTTGATCTCGGTTGCAGGTGTCATTTTTGGCGGTTTCCTCGTCTACCTGCTCTATCAATGGATCATCGACCCGAATGGCTTGTATGGTATTGGCATTAAAAACACCAGCTCGGTCTATTACATGCTCGGCAATTATGTGCTTGCTGCCATTATTTACTTTGGCTTCAAGTCTTATCGCAAGAGCAAGGGTATTGACCTGAACAAGGTGCAGGCTGAAATTCCGGTAGAATAATTTTTCAAAAGATGACAGCCGCTGTTGTGGCGGCTGTCATCTTTTATTTTTTAAGGTGAGTGGATGGCAATAACATCACAAGAGATCCTTGCAGAGATGACTCGTCTCATTGCTGCTGCAGAGGTGAAGAAGATCCAGCTCCGTGCCATTGGCGGTCTGGCGGTGCAGGCGCACAACAAAAAAAATCATCCTCTGTTCATTCGCGAATTTGGTGATCTTGATTTTGTGGTTGCAAAAAAACAGCGCCGTGAATTTGAAGCATTCATGCCTGAAGTGGGCTACAGTGCAGACAAGCAATTTAATGTATTGAACGGCGCGACCCGTCAAATTTATTTTGACGATAAAACTGGAATGAAAATTGACATCTTTGTTGGTGATTTTGAAATGTGCCACAAGATCCCGCTGGAAAACCGCCTCACTGCTGACACTGTCACAATTCCACTGGCGGAGTTGTTTCTGTCCAAGGCGCAGATCGTGGAGTTGAATCGCAAAGATGCGCTTGATCTCACGTCCATTTTGCTGAATAATGAAACTGGCAACGGGGATAGAGACATGATCAATTTGCAGATCCTTGCACAGTTGTGCAGTCAGGATTGGGGATTGTATAAAACCACGTCCATTAATTTGGAACGTGTTGAGAAACTTGTTACTGAAAAAGATCTGGCTCTTGCAAATGACGAACGCGAACTGGTCTTGCAACGTGTGCGTGAAATTCAGCATACGTTTTCAGAAATGCAAAAGCCATTACCCTGGCAAATTCGTGACCGTGTGGGTACGCGCGTCAAATGGTACATTGAAGTGGAAGAAGTTGATCTATGAAAAAAAGTGTGCGGCTTTTTCTCGCTATTGTTATTCTTGCTGTTTCTGTGTCCCTTTTGGCTTGGGGGTATTGGCCTGTGGCACATGAGACCCGTGTGCAATCGATCGTGCCTGCTGAAATGCAGCTACCGTAGAGCCTGGAAATTTATACAATGCGTTTATCTTCGCGCTTAATTCCTTTGATCGCAATTGTGACTTTAATAATTGGTGTCTCTGCTTGTGCGTCGGCAGGGGAACAGGCTGCTCCTGTGCCTGCTGCCACGTCTGTTGTGTCAGATGCTGTTGCTTATACACCCACTCCTTTTAGTGGTGAGGTTCAACCTGCAACAACGGAGGGGGCGGAGGCTTTTATCCCTGCTGAAATTCCAGAGACTCGCCGCTTAACTTTGGAGTTCCCGCCTAAAATGCGCGCAGGCGTGGAGAGTGAAATTGTCATTCTGACTTTGGAAGTGGATGATCTTGGCAATATCACGCCGACCGCGCAGTTTGGAGACAATGTTGTTATGGGCGAAGTGATCGAGATCCCCAATGTATATGAAACGCACAATGTCACAGTGGAGGCGCGGCTTGATCTGGCAGGCATGGAAGTTTCACCTTCTGGCGCAACCTTTGAGCCGCTCAAGCCTGGTCAGTCGGTAACGTTTTACTGGAGTATCCGTCCACGCGAAACAGGGACCTATCGTGGAACGGCGTGGGTGCATTTGATCTTTGCGAACAAGCTATCGGGAGAAGAAAGCCGAATTGCTGTATCAGCTCAACTCGTCGAGATCGAAGCGGTGGATTTTTTCGGGCTGTCGGTCAATGTGGCGCGCACGTCTGGTGTGATCGGCTCCGTTATTGGGGGAGTCATCGGGTTTCCTTTTTTGGAAGATATTTTGAAATTTTTGTTCAAGAAGAGAAAAAGAACTAGTTAAAAAAATCACAAACAAGGTCTGTTTTGGGGCGAAATATATGACGAAAATCACCCAAAAAATTGACATGCTTTAATTGGGGTGGTTTGTTCTATATGGTACAATTTCGAAGATTAACCGATATTTAAACGGAGTTTTTATATGAATGAGTGGATTTACGTAGCTTTGTTTATGATTGTGGGTGCAATTATCCCAATTGGTGCAATTGCTGCGGGCTTTATTTTCGGCCCAAAGAAACCAAACCCGATCAAACAATCAACCTATGAGTGCGGTATTGAACCTGTGGGTGATGTGTGGGTGCAGTTCAAAGCGCAGTATTATATTTTTGCGCTGGTCTTCCTTGTGTTTGACGTGGAAGCTGTTTTTCTTTTCCCCTGGGCTGTGAAACTTGGCCAACTGGGCATGTATGCCGTTGTTGAAGGCATCATTTTTATTTCCATTCTTATTGTTGGCCTGGTCTACACCTGGCGCAAGGGAATGTTGGAGTGGTCGTAATTTTGACGTAAATACGGAGAAGGCTGATTGGATTATTCCAAATCAGCCTTTTCTTTGTGTACAGGAGTGTTATATGAATTTTTGGAATGACCCTCTTAAAGTAGCCGCGGAATGGCTGGAAGGCATCTTTACAGGCTGGGGCCTGGATGCAGTCTTTGCCCATGTACTTGTTGTGTTCCTCGGCGTGTTGTTGCTCATCACCGTGTTGATGGTGCTGGATATCTTCCTGGTGTGGATCGAGCGTAAGATCGTGGCTCGCTTCCAGGATCGTATTGGTCCGAACCGTGTTGGGCCGTATGGTTTGATCCAGCCGTTTGCAGACATTATCAAACTCATCATTAAGGAAGATACCACCCCAGATGGTGCGGACAAGGTGGTTTATAACCTTGCTCCGATCCTTTCGATGATGTCCGTTTTGATCTTGTGGGCAATCGTGCCGATCGCGCCTGTGATGCTCGGCGTGGATCTGAATGTCGGCGTGCTTTTCATGATCGCCGCAGGCGCAATTGGAACGCTCTCCATTATCATGGCTGGCTGGTCGTCGAACAATAAGTTTGCGTTGATCGGCGGTTTTCGTCAGGTTGCGATGATGGTGGCATTTGAAATTCCAATGCTGACCATGCTGCTCATCCCCACGATCTTTGCGGGTTCCATGAATATGAACGCCATCATTCAGGGACAGGGTAGCCTTTGGTATTTCGTGCTTTCCCCGCTTGGCGCGTTGATCTTTTTGATCGCGATCATTGCTGAATTGGGACGCGCTCCTTTCGATCTCGCAGAAGGCGAATCTGAACTGGTTGCCGGCTTCAATACCGAATATTCAGGCATGAAGTTTGGTATGTTCTACGCGGGTGAATTGCTGCACGCAATGACCTTCGGCGGCATTTGGGGCATCCTTTTCTTCGGCGGTTATCGCTTCTTTGGTCTGGAGCAGGTCAGTCCCTTCCTTGCCATTGCGATCTTCCTCTTCAAGGCGCTGGTTGGATATTGGGTCATCATGTGGGTCAAATACACCATGATGCGTATCCGCATTGACCAGATGCTTACCTTTAACTGGATGTTCCTCACGCCATTGTCCTTTGTGCTTCTCATGGTGACCGCCTTTATGAATGCGCTTCTTGCCGGGACCCCAACCTGGGTCTACGGAATTGGCATGTTCCTATCTAATGTAGTGGTCGGATGGATCGCGATGGAACTTGTCCGTTCCTACAGCCGTAGAGAACGTGAAAAAATCGAAGGTCCAAAGAAAGTTGCGGAGGCCCATCACTAATTGGGATGATGAAACATGACTCCTGAACAAATCATTTTTCTTATTGTCGCTGGCGCAACCCTGGTTTCAGGGTTGATGGTCGTGAGCACACGTAACCTTGTCCATGCAGCCTTGTGGCTGGTGGCTACATTGTTTGGTGTGGCCGCCATGTACGCCATTCTTAATGCAGGCTTTATCGCTGTGGTGCAGGTTGTGGTGTACGTGGGTGCGATCGCCATTCTCTTCATCTTTGCGGTCATGCTCACTCGCAGGGATATGCGTGACAGCGGCCCCCAGCATAATAAAAACTGGTGGGCGGGTGCGTTTGTGTCCGTGTTAACCTTTGGCGGGCTTGTTGCTCTGTTCCAGAGTTGGGCGGGCTTTTCGAAAACTGCAGCAGTTATCCCGTCTGGTTTTGATGCGGTGGGTCTGTTGGGCAGCCAGTTGACCTCGCCTGAGGCGTACGTCCTGCCATTTGAAGTCGCATCAGTTTTACTTCTTGCGGCCATGGTCGGCGCGGTCTATGTCGCGTTTACCCGCAAATAGGAGAACGAGATGATCCCACTTTCCTGGTATTTATATTTTTCAGCGGCGTTGTTCGGCATTGGCCTGTTCGGCGCGCTTTCCCGCAGGAACGCGGTTGCGATCCTGCTTGGCATTGAGTTGATGCTTAATGCCGTGAACGTGAATCTCGTAGCCTTCTGGCGCTACGGTGACATCACCATGATGGCAGGCCAGGTCTTTGCCATTATTGTGTTTGCAGTTGCCGCCGCGGAAGTGTCTGTGGGCCTGGCTTTGGTTATTTCTGTGTATCGCCGTCGCAATACGGTCATCGCAGACGAACTTGATATGTTGAAGTGGTAAAAAAAGTTTCAACGTGAAAACGTGAAAACGTTTTGCGTTGTGGAGGCTTCATGACGACAGAAACCCTGATTTGGTTAATACCTTTACCGCCATTGCTTGCGTTCTTCTTTATCGTGTTGTTCACGAACAAGAACAAGGCACTCAGCCACACCGTGGCGATTGGCGCGGCTTTCCTTTCCTGGCTGGGGGCCATGATCGTATTTCTCCAAGCGATCGGCGTGGAGCATTTTGGCGAACATCCGTTTGCTGCTTCGACCGACTGGCTGCCCACGGGCGAGACCTGGTTGAGGATCGGCGTGTTGATCGATCCGCTTTCCGCGACCGTTCTGTTCTTTGTAGCGTGGACTGTGTTGATGATCTTCCTGTACAGTGTTGGTTATCACAACTTCGGCCAGCCCGCAGGTGACCATGACCGCGCAGGTCTGCCGCCACATGGCGCAACCGAACACGGACATGCGGTGCTTTCCATCGAGCCGATGTACTCGCGCTTCTTTGCGTTTATCAGCTTGTTTGCATTTGGCATGTTGACGCTGGTGGTCTCTGATAACCTGCTGACCATGTTTGCGGGTTGGGAGGTTATGGGTTTATGCTCATACCTCTTGATCGGTTTCTGGTTTGGCAAAGAGTCTGCGCGCAATGCAGCCATCAAAGCCTTTATGACCACGCGCATCGGCGATGTGTTCATGCTGCTCGGCATTGCCTATTTGTATTCAGCCACTGGCAAGCTTTCCTTCCGTGAGATCTTCACAGAAGTGAATTTGCATACACTTTCCACTATCCCAAGCGGTGTGCTCGGGCTTTCTGCCGCTGGCTTGATCGGTCTGTTGCTCTTCATTGGCACAGTCGGTAAATCGGCACAGTTCCCATTGCATGTCTGGCTTCCAGATGCCATGGAAGGCCCAACCCCTGTCTCTGCAATGATCCATGCAGCGACGATGGTTTCAGCTGGTGTATACGCAGTCATTCGCATGTACCCGCTGATCAGCCTCGACCCAGGCACGATGTCCATTGTTGCGTTTATTGGTGCATTCACCGCGCTCTTTGCGGCGACCATCGCTGTCGCACAAAACGACATCAAGCGCGTTCTGGCTTACTCCACGATCTCGCAGCTTGGCTTCATGATCGCAGCGCTTGGCATTCATGCCTACATTGCAGCGGTCTTCCATCTGGTAACACATGCCTTCTTCAAGGCGTTGCTCTTCCTTGGCTCTGGCTCCGTCATTCACGGCATGGAGCATGGCGTTCTGCACACAGGCAATCACAAAGTTGATCCGCAGGATATGTTCAACATGGGCGGCCTTCGCAAGAAGATGCCGATCACATTCTGGACCTTCCTAATTGGCGGCTTTGCTCTCTCTGGCTTCCCGATCATCACCGCGGGTTTCTGGTCAAAGGATGAAATCCTCGCAGATGCCTGGGGTCACAATCACTACATCATCTTCGGAGTGCTTGCTTTCTCAGCTTTCCTGACCGCGTTCTACACCATGCGCCAGATCACATTGACCTTCCTCGGCGAACCCCGCACAGCGGAAGCCGAACACGCACATGAGACTCCCTGGACGATGACTCTTCCGCTCGTGGTGCTTTCGTTCTTTGCTGTGACCTACGGCTGGGTCGGCATTCCCGAACATTTCCCAGTCCTCGGCGGACTCGTCCCGAACTGGATCCACGAATTTGTGGGCGGCACATTGGCTGAACATCCAGAGGCTTTGGAGTTCAACTGGATTCCACTGCTCACATCCCTGGGCGTCGCTCTTGGCGGTCTTGGGCTTGGCTGGTTGGTCTATCGCAACGTCAAGTCTCCTGCGGAAGATAAATTCCAATTTGCTTTGTTGAAGAATAAATACTACTTCGACGAAGCCTACGATTTCCTTTTCGTCAAACCGATTTACTGGTTCTCCGAAAACGTCGTCTACAAATTCATGGACATGACCGTCATCAACGGCATTCTCCATATGTTTGGTCCCTCCACAGGTGGAATTGGCTCCACCATCCGCAATTACTTTGACATTCCGATCATCAACAGATTGATCGGTGATGGTTCTGCCGATGCCACTTATTGGTTTGGCGGAAAATTACGCGGTATTCAAACGGGACGAATTCAGCAGTATCTCGTTCTTTCACTGGTCTCCCTCTTTGTAATCGGCGGCCTGATCTATTTCTTACTGCTGGCATAGGAGCGCAGAATGGACTTTCTCAATACCCACCTCCTTAGCCTGATCTTGTTCTTCCCGACACTCGCGGCGTTGGTCATGCTTTTCCTGCCGAGTGAAGAAGCCAAACTTCATCGCTGGTTTGCTTTTGCTGCCAGTCTCATTCCGTTTGGCCTCACGCTCTATTTGTGGAGCGCGTTCGATGCCAACAAAACAGGCTTTCAATTTCAAGAACAATACATGTGGTACGAGGCAATTCACTCCACACTGCACCTCGGCGTGGACGGTATCTCGCTCTCCATGGTCTTGCTCACCACACTGCTGACCCCTCTCGCCATCCTCGCTTCCTTCACTATCAGCGACAGGGTCAAAGCGTTCTTCATGCTTTTCCTCTTCCTCGAGACAGGCATGCTCGGCGTCTTCATGTCGCTGGATTTGCTCATCTTCTTCGTCTTCTGGGAGATCGGCCTCGTCCCGATGTACTTCCTCATCAATCAATGGGGCAGTGCCAATCGGAACTATGCTTCACTCAAGTTCATGATCTACACCATGGCGGGATCGCTCGGTCTGCTTTTGGCGATTCAAATGCTGGGCGTTCTGTTCGGGACCTATGATCTGGTCGTCCTCTATGAGCGTTGGAATTCACTGGATGCTGGTTCTATTTTGCTCGGCATGCCTGTGCATACCGTCAAGACCATAGCGTTTTGGGCGTTCGTGATCGCCTTCGCGATCAAAGTCCCTGTTTGGCCTTTCCACACCTGGCTGCCAGATGCACACACAGAAGCGCCAACAGGCGGCTCCATGATCCTGGCTGGTGTTTTGCTCAAGTTGGGCGCCTATGGCTTTATCAGACTCGTAATTCCATTCTATCCATTGGAAGCAAAGATATTTGCTGGCGCGCTGGCCTTCCTTGCAGTTGCGGCAATTGTCTTCGGTGCATTCGCGGCTTACGCTCAAACAGACTTCAAGAGACTCGTCGCGTATTCGTCAGTGAATCACATGGGATTTGTAGTCCTCGGTATCGCTGCAGCAGGTTTGGCCGCGGGCACGAACGATGCAGATATCGCCATGAGCGGCGCAGTTTTACAAATGTTCAATCATGGACTTTCCGCTGCGGGCATGTTCTTCCTCGTGGGCGTTATTTATGAACGTACGCACACGCGCAATCTGAACGACTTTGGCGGTTTATTCCCGCTTGTTCCTGTCTACGGTGGCATTTTGATCTTCACCAGTATGGCATCACTTGGCCTGCCTGGGTTGAATGGCTTCGTCTCCGAGTTCATGGTGGCGCGGGGTGCATATCCTGTGCTGACGATTTATACCGCCATTTCCATGATCGGTTTGCTCTTTACAGGCGCTTACATTCTCAAGGGAATTAAGAACGTGCTGCACGGCCCGTTGAACGAACATTGGGCGCATGGCGAACATAAAATTACCGAAATCAATACGCGCGAGATCCTCGTAATGGCTCCGTTGATGGCTTTGATGCTTATCATCGGCATCTGGCCTGCGTGGATACTCGACGTAATCAACAAGGCCGTTATGGCTCTGTTAAGAGGTGGATGATGAATTTTCCCATCCTAAGTGTTATTACCTTCCTTCCTTTTGTTGCAGGCATGCTGATGCTGGCCATGCCCGCCACACGGAAGAATGAAGTCCGCGCGGTGGCGCTTGCCACCGCAGTACTAGACCTGATCCTTTCGGCCTGGGTGTATGTGCAATACCTGTTCGGCGATATGTCTGGGTATCAGTTTATTGAACAGTACAACTGGCTGCCTGTGCTTGGCATCTCCCTCAAATTTGGCGTGGATGGTCTCAGTGCGCCGCTCGTTCTGTTGACGGGTATCGTCATGTTCACAGGTGTGCTCATCTCCTGGGGTGATGACGACCCGCACGTGATGGCTGGTATTCAAGACCGCCCGCGTGAATTCTTTGCCTTCCTCTTCCTGCTTGCAGGTGGCGTGTTCGGCGTATTTGTTTCGCTCGATCTATTTATGTTGTTCTTCTTCTATGAGATCGCTGTATTCCCGATGTACCTGCTCATCGCCATTTGGGGTTGGGTCAAGACTCGTGAATACGCCGCCATGAAGTTGACCCTATACCTGTTCATCGGTTCAGTGGTTGCCCTCGTCGGTGTCCTCGTCATGTACTGGACACAATATCAGAATACAGGCGTGCTTTCCTTTGACATGCTTCTCATGGAAACCGCAGGCTTCTCGTCAAGTTTCCAATATATTTGGTTCCTGCCTGTTTTCCTCGGCTTTGCAGTCTTGGGTGGTATCTGGCCTTTCCACAACTGGTCACCAGATGGTCACGTGGCCGCGCCAACAGCAGTTTCCATGTTCCATGCGGGCGTGTTGATGAAGCTCGGCGCATTCGCTGCTTTGCGCGTGGGTGTCATGCTTCTGCCTGAAGGCGCGAAACAATGGTCCTGGCTGATCATGATCTTTGCAGGTGTGGCGGTCGTGTACGGCGCGTACATCGCCTTCGTCCAAACAGACATGAAATATATGATCGGCTTCTCCTCCGTCTCACACATGGGGCTTGTGGTCTTGGGCGTATCCACGCTCAATCATGACGGTCTCGTGGGCGCAGGGGTGCAGATGTTCTCTCACGGCGTAATGACGGCTCTCTTCTTTGCTGTTACAGGCATGATCTACGACAGAGCACATACCCGTATGATCCCCGAACTCGGCGGCATTGCCAAAGTGATGCCTTTTGCGACCATCGGCTTCATCATCGGCGGTCTCGTGTCGATGGGTATGCCTGGCTTCTCTGGCTTCGTTGCTGAATTCCCGATCTTCATGGGCGTCTGGCGCGAACAATGGCTGGTGGCTGTCATCGCCAGTATTTCAATTGTCATTACGGCGGCATATATCATGCTCGCCATTCGAAAAGTCTTTTTCAGTGAAATGCCTGAAAATCTTGTCGGTCATATTTCGCCCATCACCATGCTGGATAAAATTGCAATCTCAACTCTGTGTTTCTTCATGATCGTCATCGGCATATTCCCAGCGGTGATGGTTCCCATGGTAGAAAAAGGCGTTGAAAATATCCTGCGCTTGCTGGGAGGTGCATAATGTTTACTTCCACGATCTTCGCTTCGATCCTCCCCGAAATATTGATCCTTGTCCTTGGCGTCATCCTCTTGATCGTTGAGCCCTTCTGGAAAGTAGACCAGCGCCGCAATGTGGGCTGGCTTACTGCTGGCGGCCTCTTTGTAGCCATCATCGTCAGCCTGCTCCTCGGTCAGCCTGGTGAACCCACCTCCGTCCTCGGCGGCATGATCCGCTTTGACTGGTTCGGTTTCTTCCTCAAAATACTCTTCATGTTCGCGGCGGCCATCACAGCCCTGCTCATGATGGATCACGAAAAAGCAGGTCAACGCGGCGAAGCCTACCTTTTGCTGCTTGCCTCGCTCCTCGGCATGAACCTCATGGCCGTCTCTGCAGATCTCGTCATGCTCTATCTTTCCATTGAAACTGCATCCATTCCGCTTTACTTGCTCGCAGGCTTCATCATCAACGACGAACGCTCCACCGAGGCAGGCTTCAAGTATTTGCTCTTCGGCATTTTGGCTTCCACCATCATGCTTTATGGATTTAGCCTCATCTTCGGATTTACCGGCACGACAAACATTTACAAACTCTCCGAGATGTTCGCCGCAGGTGAGATCACGCTTCCATTTTTCTTCGGCCTGTTTGCCCTGCTGATAGTGGGCCTTGGCTTCAAGATTTCCATCGTGCCCTTCCATTTCTGGGCACCCGATGTCTACCAGGGCGCACCAACCCCAATCGCGGGTTTCCTTTCCACGGCCTCCAAGGCCGCTGGTTTTGCAGTCATCGTCCGTCTCTTCTTCGTGGCTTTCAGCTTCGGCGATAACCCCGCACTCCTGCAAACATGGACATGGACACTGGCAATTCTCGCCGCCATCACCATGACAGTGGGTAATCTGCTGGCTTTGCCTCAAACCAATATCAAACGCTTGCTTGCATATTCCTCCATTGGACATGCTGGCTATGCCTTGATCGGTGTGGTGGCATTCAGTCAACTGGGCGCGGCAAGCGTGGTCTTTTACCTCGCTGCATATATCGCCACGAACCTGCTGGCCTTCGGTGTTGTGATGGCCTTCAGCCGCGTTACAGGGCTGGAAGATATCTCTGACTATGCAGGCCTTAGCCGCCGCAACCCTTTGATGGGCTTGATGATGCTGGCCGCTTTCCTGTCCCTTGCGGGTATGCCTCCGTTCGGTGGTTTCGTTGCAAAAGTCTTTGTCTTCGCGGCGGGCGTACAAGCCAATTACACCTGGCTCGTGATCGTGGGTATTCTCAACTCGATCATCGGCGTGTACTACTATTTGAACGTTTTGAAATTCGTCTATCTCAAGCGTATGCCAAATGAAGATGAAGAAAACCACCCAGTGCCGTTGACTCGTCCATACACAATTGCTCTTGTCATTCTGGCAATTGGCGTTATTTTGGTGGGCACAGTCTTTGCTCCGTGGTTTAGCTGGTCTGACTCGGCTGCATTGAATTTGTTTTAGATGTAGAACCTATGTTGTCCCTGTGGGGTTTTCCTGACAGGTACCCCGCAGGGATGACATGATTGCCAAAGTGTAGAGAATTCTTCTCGAAAGGGAGGCAGGCCAAAGGTACAGTAGGAAGCGTGGCTTGAGGGGAGAATTGGCTGGTTGGCAGGGAAATTCCTGCTGTAAGAGAAAAACTGATTTGGGCGGGATGTCCAAACCAGTTTTTGATTTCCGTTTGACATCCCTTTGACCTGTCAGTTATAATCGTGCGACATGACACAATCAAAACAGACCAATCGTCAAAATATGGTGTACACCCTGCTGGTCGTCATGATCGGGCAGGTGGGTTGTTTGACCATTGTGGTCATTCTGGCCTCGGTGTTTGGCGGGTTGTGGCTTGATAATACCTTTGGAACGAAACCAGTGTTCACACTGGTGTTGTTATTTGCTGGAATCCCTCTTTCGGTGTTTCTGATGCTGTTTGCCTCGCGTAAGACGCTGGCGCGGTTGAAAGAACAATACGAAACCGAAGAGAAAAAAGAAACTACTGCTTAGGAGGCGGGCTTGGATACCCAAAAACGTACCCCCTGGCGGCGCTGGATCGTTCTAGTGCTTATGATCGCAGGTTTTATTTTGGGCGGGATCTATGTTCCCGTTCAACCTGAAATCACGGTTGCCGCTGAAAAACTACTCGAAGAGCCAATCGCTGAGAATTTTCTCGGTCTTGGCCCGTTGTATCTGGTAAACACGATCCCCACATTGGCAGTGACAATTGTCCTGCTTCTGGTGCTTGCGTTTGCCGCGAACCGTTCTTTGAAGAAGAGCCAAAAGACCGACCTTGTGCCGACTGGTGTTGGTAATGCCATGGAAGCCATTTTGGAAATGTTATATAACCTGACCGAAACTTCGGCGGGCACAAAATGGGCAAAGGCGATCTTCCCCTGGTTTGCAACCATCATGATCTATGTACTGTTTGCGAACCTGCTCAAATTGATCCCAGGCTTTGAGTCTATTGGTGTGCTTCACCATGCACATGGCGAAGGCCATACCATTGCTGAGTTGGGCGGTAATTGGGCGAATATTCTCCCGGAAAAAGTTGAAGAAGGCGGTTATATTCTGGCTCCGTTCTTCCGCGGTATCTCTGTGGATTTGAACTTCACCCTGTCTCTCGCTTTGATTTCCTTCTTTGCAATTCAGGTCATCGGTGTGCGTTCACAAGGGATCGGTTACTTCAGCAAGTTCTTCAATACCAAGCGTATGTTCAAGGTTCCGTTCTTCGGCGCCATGGATTTCCTGGTTGGCTTGCTGGAAATCATCTCAGAATTCGCCAAGATCCTCTCGTTTACATTCCGTCTTTTCGGTAACATGTTCGCGGGTGTGGTGTTGGTGGCAGTGGTTGCCTCTCTGTTGGGCAAGATCAGCATTCTGCCATCCATGATCTTTATGTTTGAATTATTCGTCGGTGTTATTCAAGCCTTCGTGTTCGGTATGTTGACCATGGTGTTCATGGCAATGGCTACACAGGGTCATGGCGACGAAGAACACGCCGATCACTAAGAACTGGCGTTTTAAATTAAGTACGCGAAACTAACATATAAATAATTAGGATAAACCTAAGGAGGCTTGTAAAATGGACGGAAATATTTTGGATGCAGCCCGCTTTGTGGGCGCAGGTTTGGCAATGATCGGCGCCGCTGGCGCTGGTGTGGGTATCGGTTTGAGTGTTCAGGGCGCCCTCACAGGCATGGCCCGCAATCCCGACACCTATGGTAACTTGTTGACCAACATGATCCTCGGTGTGGCGTTCTCTGAATCAATCGCTATTTACTGCTTGGTCATCGCGTTCCTCATGCTCTTCAAAGTCGTATAGTTCAAAGGAGCATTGAAACATGGAAGCTCTTGGTATTAATCTCGGTCTGCTCATTGTTCAACTGATCGCGTTCGCAATTGTGTTTCTCACATTGAACGCCTGGGTGTACAAGCCCATGTTGGACATGATGGAGACCCGTAAACAGAAGATCTCACAGGGTCTCGAAGATGCCCGTGTAGCCGCCGAAGCTCGCGCCAATGCAGAAAAAGAAGCCGCCAAGGTTCTTGCTGAAGCACAGGCCGAAGCTGGCAAGGTCGTTCGTGAAGCCACTGAACGCGCCGCTTCTGCTGGTAAAGACGTGAAAGCCGCCGCCGAAGCCGAAGCCGCCAAGGCTCGCGAAGCCGCCATGGCCGAAGCTGAGCTCGAGCGTAATCGCATTCTTGGCGATCTCCGTGGTCAGGTGGCTGCTCTTGCCATCGCCGCCGCCAACAAACTCGTTGGCGAAACTCTCGACGAGAAGAAACAGCGCGCTTTGATCGATGAATTTTTCTCTGGCGTAAAAGCTGGCAAGGTTATTGTTCTTGAAAGCGAACTCAAGGGTGATGCCGCCGTGGTGACTAGCGCACTTCCGCTCACCAGCCAGGAACAGGATACTGTGAAGAAGAGTGTTTCCACCAAGGATATTTCCTTCAAAGTGGATCCCTCCATTCTCGGTGGGCTCGTCATCAAAGTTGGCGATAAGGTTCTTGACGGTTCCGTCGCTGGCAAGCTCGAAGGTCTTCGCCAGACCTTGAAATAAGCGTAATAAAAACTTTCGTTGTTTATAGAAAGGGTTTTGGTAAAATTACCAAGACCCTTTTTGTTTTAAATCACACGAACGGAGATGGACAAAGATAGATGTTACTCAAGAACTTGTTTGTTGATTTTCCATATTCTGCACCAGCAACTTTTCCAAACGCTGAGATCA
>JAVBXV010000378.1 GCA_030824405.1 Anaerolineales bacterium
AAGATCGGGAAAGCAGTTACAAAAGTTGTGAAAAAGACTGTGGCTAAAAAAGCTGTTCCCGCAAAAACAAGCTCTGCATTTAAGCCGACGAAATTGAAACTCCTGCGCCCTGTTCCCTCAGATATCGAGATCGCACAGGCGGGAAAACTCAAACCCATTTTGCAGGTGGCCAAGGAATTGGGCATTCGCGAAAGTGAGTTGGAATTATATGGCCCCTACAAAGCCAAAGTAAAACTAGAAATTTTGGATCGTTTGAAGAACAAAGCCAATGGCATTTACGTGGACGTGACCGCCATTACCCCCACCCCGCTTGGCGAAGGCAAGACCACAACCACTGTGGGTCTTTCTCAGGCATTGGGCGCACATCTTGGCAAGAAAGTAATTACCGCAATTCGTCAGCCTTCGCAGGGACCTACCTTTGGCATCAAGGGCGGCGCGGCTGGAGGCGGTTATTCGCAGATCATCCCGATGGAAGATTTCAACCTGCATCTGACAGGTGACATTCATGCGATTACCGCATCCCACAACCTGGTTTCGGCTGCGTTGGATGCACGCATGATGCATGAGTCACTTCAGGACGATATAAAATTATTCAACGCATTATGCCCGCTGAATAAAAAAGGAAAACGCAGGTTCTCACCTGCCATGCTCCGCCGTTTGAAGAAACTTGGTATCAAGAAAACCAATCCCGAAGACCTGACCCCTGAAGAACGCTCACGCTTTGCACGCCTCAACATTGACCCAGCCACTGTCACCTGGCGCCGCGTGGTGGACATTAATGACCGCTTCCTGCGTGAGATTCAAGTTGGTTTGGGCAAAGATGAAGTTGGCTTTGAACATCGTTCAGGCTACGACATTACCGTTGCTTCCGAGATCATGGCTGTGCTCGCGCTGACAACAGGCATCGAAGATATGCGCGAACGCTTTGGCAGAATGGTGGTAGCCACCAGCAAGACTGGCGAGGCTGTCACCGTAGAAGACCTCGGCGTGGCTGGCGCTGTCACCGTTCTAATGAAGGACGCCATCAAGCCGAACATGATGCAAACTCTGGAAGGAACCCCTGCCTTCGTTCACGCGGGACCGTTCGCCAATATCGCACACGGACAGTCTTCCATTATTGCAGACAAGATCGCGCTTAAACTTGCTGATTTTGTGATCACCGAATCTGGTTTCGGCGCAGACATTGGCATGGAAAAATTCTTCAACATTAAATGCCGCTACTCTGGGTTGGTTCCGCAAGTGCTTGTGTTGGTTGCAACCGTACGCGCGCTCAAAATGCATGGCGGCGGACCCAAGGTGGTTGCGGGCAAACCACTCGCCGTTGAATACACAGACGAGAATTTGGATCTGCTGCGCGCAGGTCTGCCCAACCTTGAACGCCATATTCAAAACGCGCTCAAGTTTGGCGTGAATGTTCTTGTGGCTGTCAATTCCTTTGCCAATGACACCAAAGCAGAAGTGGAACTCGTCCGCGAGGCTTCGCTCAAATTTGGCGCAATGGACGCGGTTGTCTCCACTCACTGGGCAGATGGCGGCGCGGGCGCGAAGAAATTGGCCGAAGCCGTTGTGAAGGCCGCCAAGACAAAGAGCAAATTCAAGTTCCTGTATCCTTTGGATATGCCGATCAAAGACAAGATCGAGAAGATCGCACGCGAGATCTATCGCGCAGACGGTGTGGACTACACCCCCGAAGCTGAAGAACAAATTACGCGCTATGACCGACTCGGTTTTAGCAAACTTCCCATCTGCATGGCGAAGACCCATCTTTCATTCACCACAGACGCCACCAAGAAGGGTGCGCCAACGGGCTTCCGCATTACCGTGCGCGAGATCCGCGCTTCTGCTGGTGCAGGCTTCCTGTATCCCATCCTTGGAGATATGCGCACCATGCCAGGCCTGCCCACCCGCCCCGCATTTTACGATATCGATCTGGACCTGGTCACAGGCAAGGTTGTGGGGTTGTTCTAAAGAAGAGGCTGTCAACTCAGAAGCAGAGATCCTTCGCTGTTGCTCAGGATGACACCCATAAAGTAAAACATATAAAAAGATGCTCCTGCTTTCGCAGGAGCATCTTTTTATATAGCAGCAGTCTTTCAATACTCGTTATGTATTTTTCTCACAGAACAAGACTACTGCCACGGCGTACATGACAGACTTACTTGATCGGGCAGCCACCAATGTTAACTTTGATGGTAGTGGAGCCAACGTCACCCTGTGTGAGCGGAGCGCAGCAATTCTGAGCGGGGTCGTAGCCCAGGCCTTCCTGACATTGTCCGCCGCCAGTGGTGAGAGCCGCACTGCTGCAGGTGGAGTTGGTGAGCTTGAGTTCATACGTCCACAACTCTTTGCCGGTACAGGTGATCACAGCCTTGCCATCCACCACTGTGCCGGTATCCTGACATTTCAATTCGCCAGAGGCATCCAAAGATTGGAAGGTGGTGCCCACGGGGATGGAAATGTTTTGATACGGGATCTTTTCAACACAATAGGTGTTGACACCTTCGGTGTCTGCCACAGCAGGCGCATCACAGGAAGTGGCGGCCTGACAGGCAGCAGCAAAGGTTTGAGCAGGGGCCACGGCGGCGGCTTCTGTTGGGGCAACTTCCACAGCAGGTGCGGGCTGGTTGGGGGCGCTTTCAACTGGGGCGGCCGCCTGTGTTGCAGGTGCAGAACCACCACATGCAGATGCGATCAAGACCACAAGAACGGTCATCGCCATTAAAATATAGCTTGTCTTTTTCATTGTTCGAACTCCTTCATAGGTTTGGATTGTTTAGACAGTATCATTATGTCTTCATCAGTACAGATAGGCTATGGGAGGAATCTCCTATTTGGATATAATCTGACCTTACATGAACCTATCAATTCTTTCCCTCAGCGACCAAAGAGACCTCGTAAAAAGTAAGGAAATGACCGCTTCAGACCTCGCTTTGGCCTGTTACCGTCAAATTGAGCGCCTCAACCCGACGCTAAATGCCTTTATTACCGTGATTCCGCCCGATGAGGGCGAATTATTGAAATCTGGCAGTATGCCGTTGATGGGAATTCCGCTGGCAGTGAAAGACTTGTACGACACCAAGGGAATCCGCACCACGGGCGGCTCCAAATTCTTCGCGGACCGTATTCCAGATGAAGATGCCACCGTGGTATCCAAATTAAAAAAAGCAGGGGCGCAGATCGTTGGAAAAACCAACACCCACGAGATTGCATTGGGTGTGACGAATAACAATCCGCATTTTGGCGCGTGCAGAAACCCATGGGACATCACCCGCATATCTGGCGGTTCTTCTGGCGGGAGCGCGGTTGCGGTTGCCACGGGCATGTCTATGGCGGCACTTGGCACAGACACGGGCGGCTCGATCCGTATTCCTGCGGCGCTGTGCGGAGTTGTGGGATTAAAGCCATCCTTTGGACGTGTGAGCCTGCATGGCATTCTGCCGCTTTCGTGGAATCTCGATCACGCAGGGCCGATCACCCGCAAGGTCGAGGATGCGGCGTTGATGCTTCAGATCATGGGCGGCTACGATGAGCTGGACCCTGTTTCAGTTAAGACATTACCCGGTGACTACTCCAGTCATTTAAAAGATGGAGTCCGTGACCGCAAGATGGCGCTGGCGGTGGGAAGTTTCATCGAAGAAGCAGACGCGGAAGTGCTCGAAGCCGTCCGCAAGGCGGCACGCGTGTTGGAAGCACAAGGTGTGAAGATCGTGGAAGTGAACGTGGATTTTCTCAAGGAGGCCGCGCTTGCCAACTCACTGATGACCCAGGCAGACGGCGCGGCGTTTCATCGTGAACGATTGCGAGAGCACCCCGATTGGTTCGGCGCAGATGTGCGCCTGCGTTTGGAAACAGGCGCAGCGTTCACGTCTACAGACTATATTCTGGCAAGGCGCACGCAAACGGAAGTGAAGAGAAAACTTGAGCTTCTGTTCGAAGAATATGATTGTCTGTTGATGCCCACCACGCCCATCGCTGCGCCTGTGTTGGAAGGCGAGGATGCGCTTGAACGCGCCCGCCAGTTGACCCGCTTCACAGCGCCCTTCAACTTGAGCGGCCTGCCCGCGCTGACCGTCCCCTGCGGATTCACAAAAGAGAACCTACCGATCGGCCTGCAGATCATTTCACGGATGTGGAATGAAGCGGGCGCACTGCGGACAGGTTATATCTATCAACAATCCACTGATTGGCATACCCAAAAGCCAGAGATAGCGAAATAACCTGAATAGCTATTGTGGCTGGATATAAGAATCGAAAGTCAGATAAAGTAATGGCAAGAAAATACGAGAAATAATATGCCAACGAAGGAACAAAAAGGAAAGAGAGTAGCAAAAAGCTCTTTTTCCTTTTTGTTATCCAATTTACAAGATAAACCAAAATCAATATGATATTTACTGAAAACCAGACAAGATGCTCGTAAGAAAACCATTTTGCAATCTGATTAGTTGAAAAAAAGCCCGCCGCATTAAAAAACATATCCCGCGGAACAGCAAACTTATCACTAAATTTAACGCCATACATATTTTGCTGAACATGGTCGTGATACAGATAACGTTCTCTCCCAACACGAAAGAAATCAACATACATAATCCATTTTGCTTCCAACCAAACAAGTGGGTGTTTTAACACAGTAAAAATATATTCATCCTGTATTTCTGCTGGGTTATCATAAAACTCCAATCGCAGTACCTGTCCACTTAAAGCATAAACCGTACCCTCATCCCCGATTCTAAAATCACTATAAAAATCCGATGTCAAATATTGATGGAGATAGGGCGTATCTTGAATAACTGAATTATCCAAATCAACCATGCTCAGCAAGTCAATTGCATAAACCACAGATTCAATATGCATTTTTTCAGTATTCATGTAGTTATATTCAAACAAGCTGAACATATAAAGCACAAAAAGAGGGGTCGTAATAATAAATATTTTCCTATACAAGTTAATTGAACTTCCGCCTAAAACAAAAATCAAAAAAAGCGCACTTGCACCATAGAGAATATAGGTATTATGGCGAACCAACAAAGCAAGGCAGAGGAAAAACAAAAAGCCAGCAATGTCCCAATTTTTTACTTGAAAACCACTCCTTGTCGAAATAATTAATTTGGCCCAAAAAACAAGCAACCAAATCAATGAAATCAAAAACCAGGTGTCTTTCCAAAAAGTTGCCAGATAAATAGAAAACGGTGTTAAGGGTGAAACCAAAACTATGACCACGCCAAAAACCACAATATCCGATCTGCGAATCTGAAACAAAGACATAATCTCTATTACTAATTGACAGACACCAAAAATCCCACCAAAGCATTGAAAAAATGTTATTACTCCAAGTCCACCGCCCATCTTTAATACAAATGCAAGAACAAATGCTAAAAGCGGAGGATGCCAATCAATAAACTGGCCTGTTGAAGCTTGCTGGAAATAGTACAAAGAATCCCATGACAAAATACCTGGATAGAACATTATCCATAAAAAAATCGAAACAAAAATGCTGAACAGAAAAATTTTTTGATTATCAAGTTTCATAAAAAAAAATTACCCTTGCCTTTCGGCAAGGGTAAAAATAAACACCTATTAGCAAGAGAAAGTATTATATATACACGAGCAGGTATTTGAACAGAATTTCTCGTAACTCTTACAAGTTTGCACAGGGCAACCAGTACTATCATCATCCCCACCACTATTATCTGGCGGCTGACAAGCATCAAAGCCAATGATTTGAGCGGCGCTATCCACTACAGCAGCGGGGCTGGCAACACAAACCCCATTCAGTGGATATGAACCCGCTGGGCAAAGGTTGAAATCTACGCCAGTGCCGGGAGTGGCAGAACAGCATTGTGTCAGAGGATCATAGGTCATGCCAGGCAAACATTCAGTGCCTTGGGTGCCAGAACCGTCCCACACGCACGAGTCTCCGTTCATCACATAATGAGCGGGGCAGCCCGGAGCGCAGGCATTCGCATCGATCGAGCAGGAACCTGTCACTTTCGCATCAGGGCCATCGCCCGGCAAACATTCAAATTTATCACCGCCGAGCGGGGTACAACCTGGGGCGTCATATGCCCATGTATTAGGCGGGGTATTGGCCATACTGAAAGTAATAATGGTATAGGGGTTGTTATAGCCAGCGCAATTTCGGCTTTCGGTAATATTGACATCATTACAAGCAACGCCAGGCACACAATCCTTCTGTTCACCATCGGGGCCGTAACCGGTATACGCCAACTGCTCACAGAAAGGAGCGAACACGGTCGGGTCTTCCACAACACAACGGAAACCCAGGTCTGCGAGGCTGTCTTCAGGACGGAACGAGAAGCGATGCGCAGGGAAGGCAAAATCAGCAGTATCCGAGAAGCTGGAAGAACGCACAGAGCGCTTCTGACCCAACTCAGGGCCAAGCGGGTCTTCGGTGGGGCCATCGGTGTAGTAATTGTCATCGTACCAATCTGCCACCCACTCACGCACATTTCCAGACATATCAAACAGGCCGTAGAAACTTACGCCATCGGGATAGGATTGAATATCAAGGGTCTTGCCTTTGCAGAAATTGAAATTCAACAGATCGCAGACGGGCGCTTCATCACCCCACGGGAAAATATTTCCCTCGGGGCCACGCGCAGCTTTTTCCCACTCCGCTTCGGTGGGCAAGCGTCCACGCACAAAAGTACAATAGTCCACAGCCTGTTGGTAATTGACACCCACGATCGGCAGGTTGATCAAACGGTAATTTCCGTAAGCAGGGTTCTGCTCGGCATTGGGCGGCGTACACTTGCCAGAATTAACGCACAAGGCATACTGACCATTGGTCACTTCAGAACTGTAGATCCAATAATCGCCGAGGGTGACTTCCTTTTCAGGAGTGTCGTAATAATTGTTGTAGCCCATCACGAACGGGCCGCCCGGCACAGCCGCCAGAACAGAACCGTCTACGTAGGTGTATTTGGAACCCACCTGCATGGGCGGCCCAGCCAGGTCAATCGGCACAATGCCCGCCGGGGCATCGGTTGGCGCTTCCACGGGGGCTTCTGTTGCTGGTGGGTCCACCACCACTACAGCAGGATCGGTCGCGTCAGCAGCAGGTGCGCTTGTGGGCACGGCGTCTGTACAAGCCGCCATCACCAAAGTGAACACAACCAAAAAAGAAACAATGGTAAAAGTTCTCTTCATTAAAACATTCTCCTTTAAGCTTATTGTCTAAAGTTGTCGTCATACAAACGCTGTATAACTTGCATAATTATAGGCAAACCATCCAAAAGGGCTATCCCCAAAAAGTTCGAATCAAAAACGCTCCCGCAGCTGCGGGAGCGTTTTTGATCATTTTGCTTTTTTCTACTTCTTCATTTCACAGGCGTTGGCTTTTTCATTCCATTGACATGCATAAGAGTTCTGAATACACCTGGCTTCCGAAGTAATGCGAGTACAAACGTCCACAGGCTCACTGCATTTCACCGTGGTCACGTCTACAACCACACAGCCGGGACCGCTGAGTTTCACCTCGCCGGGCGAGCAGGCACCCAGGTCCGTGTTGAAAGTGGAGCCAGGCACACAGCCCGGGTACGTGCCCCCCGTCACAGCCTGACAGCACTGGAACGTATCGTTATAAGCATAGCCCGCCGCACAGCCTGCATACGTCTGCGCCGCGAGAGAGGTATTGTCAATTCCATAGGGCGCATCCACCAGGCCATTCGCAGGCACACAGGCAGAAGCAAGGCTGTCAAAATATAAACCAATAGGGCACTGACCATTCGCATCTGTGGAGATCACGCAGGATTGTTGTCCGCCGCGATCCAGCATGCTATACCCGATCGGGCAGCCCGCCACACCCACCTGTCCCACAATTGGCGTGTAATTACATGCGCCTGTGGCAGGGTCGAGCGTGTAGCCCGGGTCACACGTTGGAGCCGCACCCGTCACATCAGGCGAAGTGCTGCAGGTTGGGTTACAGACCGTGATCTCATTGGTGGTCTCCTGCGCGCGCGGACCAATACAAGTCAGGCGGCGTTGACCATCCACCACGGCTTCTTCACATTGCAAATTCGGACTGACTTCATAGATCGCGCCTTGCGGGATGTCCACCGTGGCAAAACCATCGCCATTGGAACAATACTGCCCCGCTACTTCCGCCGCCGGTAACTGGCAGCCATTCGACACAATTGCCCCGCTGGGAATATACGCCGCCAACTGACAATACGGCGCAACTGGCTGAGGCTGGGGAACCGCACAACGGAACCCAGTATCGCGCCGATGATTGGACGGATTCAAATAATGACGGATCGCAGACTCGGATTGATTCGGGTCTGTCTCAAAGGAACTGCCGCGAATGACACGATACTCGCCAGTATCCGGGCCAGTGGGGTTCACCAATGGGGCAGTGCTGTAATAGCTTTCGCCATACCAGTCACTGACCCATTCGAAGACATTGCCCGCCAGATCATAGATGCCATAAGAACTTGCTCCCTGCGGGAACGCATCCACCTCAGTGGTGCGGCCCAGACAGTAGCCAAAGTTAAGCAGGTCACAGGCGGGTTGGTCACTCCCCCACGGATAGGGATTGCCGTTCAAACCGCGCGCAGCCTTTTCCCATTCTGCCTCGGTTGGCAAACGTCCCTGCACCCAGGTGCAATACGCCTGAGATTGTTCATAACTTACGCCCACCACCGGGTGATTGGCAAACTCCGGGTTGCTATAGACCGGGCCGCCGATCTCCTGTGTTGGGGTCGAGCAGGCGCCCACTGCCACGCATTGGGCGAACATGCGGTTGGTCACCTTGGTTTGTTGCAGCCAAAACCCTTCCAGCGTTACATTGTGCTCAGGCGCATCGAAGCCGCCATTGCCCATCACGAACTCTGCAGGCGGCACATAGATCAACGTGCTGCCATCGATCCACTTTAATTTTTCACCACTCTGCGGGCCGGCCAGAGCCACAGGCGCCAGCGCAGCAGTTGGAGCCACAGTCGGCACTTCGGTTGGCGGCAATGCGGTTGCAGTCACCACCACCACAAGCGGCGTGGGCGTAGCTCCACAGGCCGAAAGGATGAAGGTCAATATCAGGGTAAATATAAACATCACATAACGAGCTTTTCTCATTAAATCTCCTTCTCTCACACGGTGTGAGACGCTCATTATTATAATGCCAACGCCTCCGCCCCAAAAAACAGGGACGGAGGCGCAAAACGTCTCAAACCAGGCTGAATCTAATTCTCAATACAATAGCACACCGTTTGGTTGCCAAAGATGAAACAAACTGTCTGCCCCTGACAGCCTGTTGGCTGCTCTGGCTGTACGGGCGCGATCGGGCATAAACCAGGCTCATTCCCAGTAGCCGCAAACCCAACCGGCATACGGCAGGCATTATCCAACTCAGACAATTCCTTGATCGGATAGAAGATCGGCAATTCCACCAGAGATGTGCCAGCACGGTCATGAGTGAAACTATCGCTCAGATCGAACAGAGCTGGGTCAAGATCACCAGTCCCCGCCCAGGCATTCGCCATAAATGAAGTATCCCCAGCGAACAGAGAGCGTTTGATCGCAAATTGAATGGAGGCTGGGTCGATGGGCGAAATACGAGTCCATGTGGTATCTGGGTCATCTCCAACGCCCTGATCGAAGACCAACTTCTCATACCCGTTCCCTGTGGTTGGCGGATTGTCGGTATACATGGTATCCGTTCCGCCAACATCGTTATTTTCATCAAACCAAACCTTCACCCCGCTCACGCTCCATTCGGCACTCGCAGGCGCGTCCACCAGCACAAGCCAGTCGCCGCCGCCGTCCAGATCCATATCCAGTTCCATGGCATACTTGCCGGGCAGGCTGCCCTGCTCACTCTGCCCCTTGAGTTTGATCACAGCAAATACCCAGGTTTCATCCTGATAGATGCTTGATTCCAGAATGTCAAGATAGGGGAAGTACACATCCATACTCTCAGCGTTGAAGGGCCGCTCGAAACGGTTAAAAGTAAAACGGTCCCCGCCCGGAGCGCGGTTTTGTTCCGCAGTTGTGGAAGAATCCTGATCGCCCACATATCCAGCACGTTCCAACGGCAATTCCCCGGGGATATTCTGATGTTGAATAGTTGGGGCTTCCGTAAGCACGGGGGTTGTGGGAGTGGCGCCCGTAACGGGTACGATCACCTCCTCAGTAACCACAGGCGCGGGCGCGGCAGTGGATGTTGCAGATAAACACGCGATCATGAACAGCAACAACACAGAAATTGTGGACAACAACACGCTTGATCTTTTCATGGCTTCGCTCCTTTCTACCAATAAAATAATATAACAAAATCAACCTGCTAACTATAACAATTCCCGATCATCTGCATATGAGACATTGGTTCCGTGAATAAAAATTATTTTGCCAGTCTGATCTCTTCCACCGCCTGCGGGTTCACCAGCGAAGAAGTATCGCCCAGCTCCAGCCCCAAATACGCCGCGCGGATCATGCGCCGCATCACCTTTGCATTGCGCGTCTTTGGCAGATCAGAAACGAACAGGATCGCTTTCGGAGAAAGCGGCTTGCCCATGTCAGCGACCACCATTTCATATAACTGCTGACGAAGTGCATCGCTTCTTTCCACCCCAGGCCTGACCACTGCAAAAAGGACCAGCTCACTCCCTTTGACATCGTGCGGCGCCCCAATGGCTGCGGCTTCCACAATATCTGCATGCCGCACCAGAATAGACTCAACCTCAGCAGGCCCGAGACGCTTGCCAGCGATCTTGATCGTGTCATCCGAGCGCCCAAGGATATACCAAAGCCCGTCCGTATCCACTGCGGCGAAATCGCCATGCACCCACACATTCTCCCAGCGCAACCAATAGGTATCGAGATACCTTTGTTGATCCTTCCAAAAACCGCGTGTCATCCCGATCCACGGAGATCTGATGACCAACTCGCCCACCGCGTTGCGAATGGACTTTCCATTTTCATCCACTACATCCACGTCCATGCCTGGGCAGGGAGCGGAAAACGCACAGGGCTTCAAGGGCATCAACGGGTTGCCCATCACGATCCCGCCAGAGATTTCGGTGCCGCCTGAATAATTAATGATCGGGCGTTTGCCCTCGCCCACTTTCTCGAACAACCACATCCACGGGTCTGGGTTCCATGGCTCGCCTGTGGACGCAAAACACTTCAATGAAGATAGATCATGCTTCTTGAAATACTCATCGCCATGCGGGATCAACGAACGAATTAACGTTGGCGAGACTCCCATTTGATTGATCCTGTGCTTCTCCACCAACCGCCACAACCGATCGGGGGCAGGAAAATCTGGCGCGCCATCGTATAGGAACATCGTCGCGCCCAGCATCAAACTGCCAAACACCAGCCAGGGTCCCATCATCCAACCCATGTCTGTCATCCAATAGATGACATCGCCCGCATGCACATCCGTCCCAAAAGCCATATCCTGTGCCGCTTTGACGGGGAATCCACAATGTGTGTGCAGAGCCCCTTTTGGCCTGCCCGTTGTGCCAGAGGTATACAGGATCATCAGCGGGTCTTCGGCAGAAGTGACCTCTGTTTCGGCAGCGTCACTTTGAGCATCGACCAACTCATGCCACCAATGATCTCTTCCCGCCATCATGGCCACGTCCTGGCCTGTGCGCTTCAAAACGATCATGTGCTTCAACGAATCGACCTGCTCCGCTGCCTCGTCTGCAATGGATTTCATCTCCACGGGCTTGCCGCGCCGATACGCACCATCACAGGCAAAGAGTGCTTTCGCATCTGCATCCTGCAAGCGTGAAACGATCGCACCTGCGCCATAGCCAGAGAAGAGCGGCAGAATAATACCGCCGATCTTCGCAATGGCAAGTAAAGCGATCACAATTTCTGGGGTCATCGGCATGAAAATGCCAATCGCGTCACCTTTGCCGAGCCCAAGAGAATACAGTGCATTCGCAGTTTTATTCACTTCTTTATAGAGTTGCTCGTACGTCAGAGAGGTTTCAGAACCTTCTTCCCCCTCCCACACAATTGCTTTCTGTTTTCCATTTTCGAAAGTCTGCCACTTGTCCACGCAATTGTGGACAATGTTCATCTTCCCGTTCAGACACCATTGAGGAAGTCGGATGCCCATGGATAGATCCACCACCCTGGTATAGGGCTCATAAAATTGAACATCGAGATATTTGAGAACAGCATCTGTAAACCAGGCCACATCATTTGTAGATCTTTGCATGAGGGTGGCAAAATCCTCGATCGCATGGGTACGCATGAACGCTGTCAGGTTCGCGTGTTCGATATCTTCAGCAACAGGCCGCCAAACAATGTCACCACCAAAAGTAAACTGATCTGTCATGAGTCTCTCTCCTCTACTGATTGGCCTGATTTTATCGCAAGTTGCAATTTGAACCTGCAACCCGATTGTCTTTTATAATCTGCCAACTTCTGGAGAACAAGATCAACATGACACAATCCATCGCCTGCCCTGCATGCGGCGCACCCAACGAGCCCGAAGCAGGCAAGACTCACATCGCGTGTTCCTATTGCAGCGCAACCGTCACCATCCCCGAGCACATGTGGACGAAACCCATGCCGCAGGTGCAGAAAAATTTCTCGAATGCCAGACCCGTTACAAACCCAGAAATAGATGCGCCTGATCTACTTCGCAAAGCCCAGCCTATCGCCATCGGTGCGTGGAATTTATTCGCAGCGTGGACGTGGCTGCGCTGGTTGCTTCCCACTTGTTTGGTGATCTTTGTGGTTGGTTTTGTGCTTTGCGTAGTGCTGGGCGCGCTGCTATTTGGGATCGGCTCTCTTCAATAATCAGGATTTAGGCACTCACTTTGATCTTCACGAATAATCGTTCCTGAGCTACGCGGGTTACATCTTCGGGATCTGGCTTTTTATTTTCCACGCGAATGCCCATGGATTTTGCCGCCTGCGGAACGTGCCGAAGAAATTCGAGCATGTGCGTTTCCACTGCGCGGGCATCCAGCTCAGTTTCCGCGACCGCGCTGACTGGTTTGCGTTTGAGCAACAATTTCACATTTCGATCTTTTGGAATATTTTTCCACCAGGTTCTGTTGCGGCTGGTGACCACCCACAGATAACCGCCTTCTTCATAATAGCTGACGGGGGTTGTATATTGTTTTCCAGTTTTGCGCCCAGTGACCGTGATGAGCATCATGCCATTGCTTAACATGCCATGCAATGGCGAGCGTAACACCCAGGCCATAAAATCATTTCCATTCATTGAAAATCTCCTTTACCCCAGTGTAGCGAAAATTCCCCGCAAAGTCATCGGACAAACATCACCTTCACGACTATAATTAAGTAAATCCATTTCGGAGGAATTATGTCCAACGTTCACGAATCCAAACACCCGCTGGTAGCCCACAAACTTTCACGATTAAGAGATAAAAGCACCGAACCCAAAAAGTTCCGCGAACTCGTTCGAGAGATTGCGGGACTTCTTGCATATGAAGCCACTGCCGATCTGCAGACCGTGCCGATCGAGATCGAAACTCCGCTCACAAAAATGACCGCGCAGCAACTGAGAGAAAAGATCGGGCTGGTACCCATTCTGCGCGCGGGGCTGGGCATGGTGGAAGGGATCTGGGAGCTCATGCCTTCAGCGGAAGTCTGGCATATTGGGCTGTATCGTGACGAACATACCCTGCAACCCGTGGAATATTACAACAAGCTGCCGATCGACCCGCGCGTTTCTGTCTGCCTGATCCTTGACCCGATGCTCGCCACAGGCGGCTCGGCCACTGCCACAGCAGATATTCTCAAACGCTGGGGCGTGAAGAAGATCAAATTTGTAGGGTTGATCGCTTCGCCAGAAGGCATCAAAGCCATGCAGGAAGCACACCCTGATATTGATATTTTCATCGCCGCCATTGACGACCATCTCAACGAACGCGCTTACATTGTCCCTGGCCTGGGTGACGCAGGCGACAGGCAATTTGGAACAGGATAATTTTTAGCAAACAGAGCAAGGACCACATGGGCAAAAAGTTTTATGTGATCACCGCATGGATCATGCTTGGGTTATTTCTCCTGTACCTGCTGCTGAGTTTGTTGGGACCTATGCTTGGCCGCATATTCAGAATTGATATGTGAAAACGCTGGGGTGCAAAAGTTTTACTTTTGCACCCCAGAAATTTAATAAAAACAATTCGCAAAGTTATATAATAATTAATAACCATATCATCCTTTGCTATTGGGTGAGACATTTTCTTTAGGAGATGAGCCATGGCTGAATTAAAAACCAAAAAGAACGAAGCCAGTGTGGATGATTTTCTGAATGGCATTCAGGATGAACAAACGAGAGCCGATTGCTTTGAGATCGTGAAGATCATGAAGCAGGCCACCAAAGCCAAGCCGAAGATGTGGGGTGCGAGCATTGTTGGTTTTGGCGAATATCGCTACAAATACGCCAGCGGACGTGAAGGGGATTGGATGCTGACGGGCTTTTCACCGCGCAAACAAAACATCACGTTATATATCATGGCGGGTTTCGACCGCTATGAGCCGCTGCTCAAAAAGCTGGGAAAATATTCCACGGGAAAATCTTGCCTGTATATTAAAAAACTGGCAGATGTGGATAAGAAGGTTTTAAAAGAACTTGTCACTGAATCTGTACTCGTGATGTCGGCAACAAAGTAGAAAGGAGTGCAAATGTCTGCCAACTCTGCACCTGCGAAAGCGATCTTCACCAGCATTGTACGGCTGGTGCTCGGCATCGTGATCATCTGCGCGATGTTATTCTGGCCTGCTGGCACGTTCAAGTACTGGCAGGCATGGGCATGGATGGCGGCGCTTTTTGTTCCGATGATGGTTTCGCTGGTCTTCCTCGTCAAACGCGACCCCGCCCTGTTGGAACGGCGCACACGGACGAACGAAACGCGCACTGAACAGAAATGGATCATTGGCCTCTCGACGATCTATTTTCTGGTCATCTTCCTCGTGCCAGGTTTTGACAAACGCTTCGGCTGGTCTGCGATGCCCGTCTGGCTGGTGATCTTTGCGGACGTGGTTGTGATCGCGGCCTACTTCCTCTACATTCTTGTACTGCGCACAAATAGTTTTGCCTCGCGCATCATCGAAGTGGAGCAGGGACAACAGACGATCACGACTGGTCCATACACGCTTGTGCGCCACCCCATGTATCTGGCCATGATCCTGATGATGGTGGCAACGCCGCTGGCGCTGGGTTCATATTGGGCATTCATTCCATCACTTGCGTTAATTCCACTGCTCGCTGTTCGCGCAAAAAATGAAGAGGAACTTTTGATAAAAGACCTTGCAGGCTATCGCGAGTATACGCAAACAACACGTCATCGAATATTCCCAGGAATTTGGTAATGGCAAAAGCACAAAAAGACCCTGAAGGCTTCGAACAAAGACTCCTGCATAAGCTTGTAGATTTCAAAGACAAGCATGTGCTGGAAGTTGGCTGCGGTGAGGGACGCCTGACCTTTAAATATGGCGCCGCCGCAAAACGAGTGATCGGGTTTGACCCTGACCACGATGCGCTGCGGATCGCACGTGTGGATGCGCCTTTGGACATGCAAAAGCATGTCCACTTTGCGAATGCGAGCGCGAGCAATATTCCTTTTTCGAAAGAGACATTTGATATCGCCATTCTGGCCTGGTCACTCTGATGAATGCAGCATGAGAGCATGGTTCATGCTCTGGATGAAATTCGAAGAACACTCAAGCCAAACGGCATGCTGATCGATCTGCGGCCTGTGGAGGCAAACTGGTCGGTGGAGATCGTTTCTTCGGCGGGCTGGCAGGCTGCGGGTAGGTTGAGCGATCTGCCTGTTGCGCTGGCAGATGATGAAGCGGCGTTCCAAGCCATGCGTGAGGTTGAATCCAACGGCTGGTACATCAAAAAACAAGAACAGGAATTTGCCTTCTTCTATTATTGGGATACGCCTTCTGAAATGAAGGAGTTCATGGATGAGGAATGGGCAGATTTTGAAAAGCTGGAAGATCATGTGTATCAAAAAACAAAATCGATGTGGGCTTTGGCGAATGCAGATGCGCGTGTGCGTGTGCGGGTGAATATGCTGATCACGTTATGGGACAAACGGTGGAGTTGAATTTTCGAAGAGAACCCATATAATGCAGGCATATTCTCTTGGAGGAGAACTTTATCAATGAAAAACAAAAACATTTCTTTCGCGCTCTTATTTATTACGCTCGCAATGCTTGCCTGTAACCTGCCCGGGGGAACTCCCACCGCCACCGCAACACCACTGGCAAGTGAAACAGCAACCTCCACATCTACACCCACCTCTACACCCACCGCCACAGAAGTTGCCTGCACACCCACGATCACAACCACCACCGATGCAAACGTGCGCAATGGCCCCGGGCAGGTGTATGGCGTGATCGGTTTCATTCCGCAAGGCGGCAAGGCCAATGTGGCGGGCAAGAATTTTGACGGAACCTGGTGGTACATTGATTTTGCAGGCGGCGAAGGCGGGCATGGATGGATCGCGGGCAGCATTACTTCTGCGGCTTGCATCCCAAGCACACTCGCATCCATTGCCGCGCCTCCCACTCCTGTTATCCCGCCCACCGCCACAGCTACCAACACCCCAGTTGTAGTTGCGCCTGTGCCAACCTCCACACTGGGCTTCATCTTTCCCTTCCCGATCTTCCCCATCAAGCCATCGCCAACCCCAACTCTCGTCTTCCAATTCCCTGTTATTCCGCCCATTTTGATCTTCCCATAACCCAAACCTTGCACTAAAAAATGCCCCGTTGAGATTTCATAACGGGGCATTTTTGCTATTTCATATATGCTATACTTTGAAAAACAATAATAAAAAATCGATCTACAAGAGGTATCCCATGTGTGACACCCTCATTGCAACAAAACTTGCCACGTCAAACGGTATCGCCGTCTTCGGGAAAAACTCCGACCGCCCGCCTAATGAAGGCCAGCACATTGCCTACTTCCCTGCCGCAGAGAATGTTGCGGGCAGCGCACTACAATGCACGTACATCACCATCCCCCAGGTTGAAAAAACACACGCCGTTCTACTCTCCAAACCCTTCTGGATGTGGGGCGCAGAAATGGGCGTTAACGAACACGGACTCGTGATCGGCAATGAAGCCATCTTCTCGAAGATCCCTGCCAACAAAGAACCAGCCCTGCTCGGCATGGATATGCTGCGCGCCGCGCTGGAACGCGCCATTACCCCGCGCGAAGCCATGCAGGTGATCATCGACCTGCTCGAAGAATTTGGCCAGGGCGGCAACTGCACACAAGGCGAAGAACTGTATTATCACAACAGCTTCATGATCGCCAATGCAGACGATGCCTGGGTGCTCGAAACCGTAGACAAGCAATGGGCGGCGCGCCAGGTAAAGGACGTGTATTCCATTTCCAACTGTCTCACCATTGGCAGTGAGTATGATCTGGCTTCTGCAAACCTGATCGACCTCGCCATTCAAAAAGGCATTTCCAGATCGGCCAGTAAATTCAACCTCGCCAAAGACTATTCCGATTTTCTCTTCACCACGTTTGGCAAGGGACGCGCCCGCCGCGAAACCACCATTTGCGTGCTCGATGAGCAAAAAGGCAAAGTGAGCATCGAATCGATGATGGCCACTCTGCGCCATCACAAGCACAAGAACTTCGACCCGCAGCACAGCGTTACCGATGTTGATGTGTGCATGCACGCAGGCCTCGGCCCCATTCGCGTCAGCCAGAGCACCGCCTCCATGGTCGTTTATTTGGACGAAACCCACCCGATCATTTTCGCCACTGGCACCTCTGCCCCCTGCACCAGCATTTTCAAACCCTTCTGGATGGATGCCGCCTCGGGGCTTAACCTTGGGCCTGCTCCCACATCCCACGCAGATTCTTCCCTATACTGGACCCACGAAAAACTACACCGCG
>JAVBXV010000361.1 GCA_030824405.1 Anaerolineales bacterium
TCGATATCTATGGCTTGCATCACACATTGGATCGAATTGAAAGTTTGATGGGTTTATATAATTGGTCAGAATGGCCGAATTTTTTCCCAGTTGTCTTTCACCGTTTACCCGCAAAAGAACTGGTTACCGTTTTGGATTGTCCCGATTTTTTAATTAAAGCATCCCTTGTCCATCATATGATTCCCACCATTGGGTTGCGTTTTGAATTTAAGAAAAGCAACAAAGCCATGGCGTATTCATGTGACACAGAACCGTGTGATGAAGTTGTGCGATTAAGCGATGGGGTGGATGTGCTCATCCATGAAGCCACAGGTGAATCTCTGGGTCATTCCTCTGCAAAACAGGCGGGCGAAACCGCCAGAAAAGCGGAAGTTGGAAAGCTGTATCTCATTCATTATGCGACTGGTAAATATGCCAACGAAGACCTGGTCGAAGAAGCACGCACCACTTTCCCTGGTGAGATCGTACTTGCCAAAGATTTCATGACCCTGGACTTCAGCAAAAGAATACCCCTCTCCCATTTTGGAAGAGGGGCAAACAGGGCTAATGCAAATCAGCATTCGGAAAAACCTGTAGAACCTTAATCACCAGCCTGCTACATACGGTTCCCACTCATTATTTTCAGCCAAATGACGTCCAAAGATGTAGGCTGCATTCGCAGGCGGCTCTTTTGGAACATGATGAAGATGCATGTGCACTTCTTCAACCTTGCGCCCGCCTTTGCGATGATTGCACGGCGGGCAGGCCGCCACAATATTGGTCCATGTATGTTGTCCACCCATATGACGCGGGATGACGTGATCCAGGGTCAACGCGCCGTCACGCCTGCCGCAATACTGACAGGTATAATTATCGCGGCGGAACACTTCGCGGCGCGATAATTTCACGCGAGGCCGCGGCCTGTGAATTTGCATTTCCAGCCGAATTACTGAAGGACGTGGGAGCAATTGTGATACTGTGCGAATCGTTCCGCGTCCGTTCACGATCATACCGGCTTTGCCTGCAAGGATCAGGCCAACCGCCCTGCGAGTTGAGCAAACATGGATGGGCTCAAAATTCGCATTGAGCACGAGTACTGGTTCGTGCATTGGGTCTCCAGAATTTTCATGATTATACATCCAGTTTGTTTGAATCCAAAATAAGTGAAACTGGTTGTCCATTACAGGAGCGTTTCGAATGAATATATTAATTTCTGGCGGTGCAGGTTTTCTGGGGCGCAATCTTACGCGCTCGCTGCTCGCTGAGGGGCATCAGGTTTACATTCTTACCCGCGGCGGACGTGCGCCCGAAGGCGCGCAAGCCATTCAGTGGGATGCAAAAACTACAGAGGGTTGGGGGCATCGCATCAATGAAATGGATGTGGTGATTCACCTGGCTGGAAAATCCCTCTCCACCTGGCCGTGGACTGCCGCCACCAAACGTGACTTTTACGAATCACGCGTCCTCTCTGGACTTGCACTTGTTCAAGCTATCCAACAAGCCACTCATCGCCCAGGCATTTTCATCCAGCAATCTGGCATTAACCATTACGGCTTGAGCGGCGATCTCGCTGACGAATCCACGCCGCCCGCGCAGGATTTTCTTGCACAACTCACAGTCCAATGGGAAGATGCCACCAAAGTTGTCGAGGAACTCGGCCTGAGACGCATCGTGCTGCGTTCAGCACCGGTGCTGGGCAAAGGCGAGGGCTTAATGCCCTTAATGTCCCTGCCTGTTCAACTGTTTGTTGGCGGCCCGCTGGGGAGCGGGAAACAAGCCATGCCCTGGATCCACATTGAGGACTGGGTGGCGGCTGTTCAATATTTGCTGGCAGATAAAAACGCGCGCGGGGCATATAATTTAATTGCACCCATGCCCACCTCCAATGCAGAGTTCAACCGCGCGTTGGCAAAAGTGCTGCATCGCCCATACTGGTTCCCTGTCCCTGCGTTTTTGATGCGGACCTTTTTAAGGGAAATGAACGTCCTTGTGCTGGAGGGGAGGTTCTCCCAGCCCAAACGGCTGACCGAGTCTGGGTTCAAGTTCCAGTTTGCGGCGGCGCGTGAAGCGTTTGTTGATCTGTTTCGGAAATAGTCAAAGGAGAAAAATCCAAATGAAAAGAATTGTTGTTTTAATGAGTCTAATTTTGGTCGCATGTGGAGCGCCTGCTAACCAGCCCGTTGTTTTGCCTGAGTTGCTCGCGCAGCCAACAGCTTATCTTGATTCGTCTTATCCGACTGCGCAGGTGGCGGTGCAGTCGCCAGACCAAACTGCGAGCGGCATTGATGTGCGTGTGGAGCAGGTGTGGATGGACGGCAAGAATGTGAATGCGAATGTTTGCTTCACACTGCCAGATAGTTCGGATTGGTCTATTTATGCGGCGAGCCTGAATTATGCGGGAAATGTTTTGCAGGAATATGGCACAACGTTGGTGAGCGTGGTGGAGCCTTTGGATGGACAGGCTGGCTTGCGCTGCGATACATTGACCTTTGTGGTATCGCCTGACGCCGATCTTACGAATGCGACGATCGTGATTGAATCAATTGCGGCCACCCCGCGCGGAGATGAATACTGCTCGGCATATATGCCTAAGATCCAACAAACCTTGCTGGATCGCGGCGTTGGCATCATGTTGGAATGCGTGGATGTGAATGGCATGTTGACCATGCAGATCACGAACATTCCGCCAGAAATGTCACAGGAGCAAGCCGAACAGCTTGTGTACAGTGAGGAATTCTATACGGTCAAAGGGCCGTGGAGTTTTCCGTTCAATTTGGCGCAATAAAATTCTTGTTGTATAATAGCCGTATGTTTGGCAAATCTTTCACTGGCAAGTACTATTATTACACTCACCCCTAATTCTTTGCGGTGGTGTGCTATGAACGCGCCCTCACTATCGCGGGCGCGTTTTTGTTTGTCTATTTTTGGAATTTTCCACTCCACAGGAGGTCGTTATGAACATTGAAGAACAAGTTGAATTATTGATGCAAGGTACGGAATATGGTGATGAAGACCTGAAGAAAGCCATGGCTTCCGAACTTCGTGAACGCCTCAAACTTGCCGAAAAAGAGGGGCGGCCTCTGCGTGTGTATTGTGGATACGACCCCACTTCCACGGACCTGCATTTGGGACATACGATCTCAATGCGTAAACTGCGTCAGTTTCAGGATCTGGGGCACGACGTTACTTTCCTAATTGGAAGTTACACAGCTCTGGTGGGTGACCCTTCGGATAAAAACAAAGCGCGTCCGATCTTAACCGAAGAGAAAGTGGCCGAAAATGCGGTTACCTACGCTGAGCAAGCCTTCCGCGTGCTGGACAAGACGAAGACCAAGGTCCGCTACAACGGTGAATGGCTTTCAAAACTTACGCTTGTAGATCTGATCCGTTTGGGACAGAACTTTACTGTACAGCAATTTTTGGCACGCGATAATTTCGCCAACCGCATGGAAAAAGGCGAAGCGATCTACCTGCATGAAACTTTCTATGCCTTGATGCAAGGCTATGACGCCGTCGCCATGGAAACAGATGTGCAGGTTGGCGGTTCAGACCAGTTGTTCAATATTATTGTGGCTGGCCGTAAATTGCAGGAAGCACTTGGTCAAAAGCCGCTGGTTGGCATTATTACAGGCATTCTGCCAGGCACCGATGGCGTGCAGCGAATGTCAAAATCCACGGGCAATGTGGTGCCGATCAACAGTGGCGCAAATGATATGTTCGGCAAATTGATGTCTGTGCCCGATTCAGCAATGGGCACATACTTGCGACTTGCTTCGCGCTGGAGTCCGCATGAGATCGATCAGATGGAAAAAGATGTGGCTTCTGGTGCGCTGCATCCACGTGATGCGAAGATGAAAATGGCAGGTGATATTGTCGGTATTTTCTATAGCGACGAAGAAGCTGTCTCTGCGCAGGAGAATTTCATCAAGACCTTCCAGCAAAAGGAAGTGCCTGATGATATTCCAGAATATGACTTGAAAGACGGTCAAACCGTGCTGGATGTTATTCTGGATGCCAAACTAGCTCCGAGCAAGAGTGAAGCCAGAAGATTGTTCGACCAAAAAGGCGTGCGCCTGGATGGTGAGACAGTGGAACGGGGCGATATTCCTTTTCCGCATGCTGGCGTTTTGCAGGTGGGTAAGCGGCGGTTCCTGCGAGTGAAGTAACCAGTATAAAAAAAAGTGATGATCGGTTGATCATCACTTTTTTTTATTTGTTTTTGTCGCCGTTTTCGCTTTTGGAGCCTTTTTCTCACCGATCATTTTCATAAAGATCTCGACGATATCTGGATCGAATTGTCTTCCTGAAAGGCTGTAAATATATTCGATCACTTTTTTCTTTGTCCATGCCTTGCGATATGGACGGTTGGAGAGAAGTGCATCCCACACATCCACCACGGCAAAGATACGTGCTGGAAGTGGAATTTCTCTCCCCTTTAGTTTGCGTGGATACCCTTCACCGTTCCACCATTCGTGATGGCTGTAGGCAATGTCAATGGCTGGGCGCAGGTAGGTAATGGGATAGAGCAGGTCATAGGCGTATTGAGGGTGTTTCCTCATTTCCGCCAGTTCCAGTTTTGTGAGCGGTCCTTCCTTGCGGAGGATGTTATCTGGCACGCCCATTTTTCCAATGTCATGCAGCAGCACGCCGCGGCGGATGTGAGTCAATTCAGCTTCAGGAATGCCCATTTGCTGGGCCAGTTTCACGGTCAATTCTGTGACGCGGCGTGTGTGTCCCTGTGTCTCTTTGTCACGCAGTTCCAGCGCTTTGCCCCATCCCTCCAGTGTGGTGTCGTAGGCAAGGGATAGTTCCTGGTTGGTGCGTTGCAGGTTTTGAAATAACTGCGAGTTATCGATCGCGATGGTTGCCTGCCCTGCCAACGTATGAATAAAATCGAGCCAGTCATTTGTAGGCGTGAATGAAGAGCGGAAGTAGGCTTCGAGGATACCTCTGACTGCGCCTTTGCTGAATAATGGGATCGCGTAATAACTAACGAAATTTTCGTTTGCTGCCATGGCGTTAATGCGCATGCTGTTTTCTTGTTTGAGATTGCCAATATATACGGGCTTGCGGCTTAGCAGAACCTGCTCCACTATGCCATCAGCGATGCTGGTTGAGTTGTGTTTTATGTCGCGAGTGCGGAAGCCAGAGGTTGCAAGGTGATCGAGCATTTGGCTTTCGGGATTGAAGACAAGTACGCTTGCGGCGCTCACACCCATTTTTGTAGTGAGATGTTCCAGAAGGATGCCAAGTGTGATGGGGAGGTCGAGGCTGGCGGTAATGGCCGCGTCCATTTCACGCAATGTCGTTAATCTTCGAATTTGTTCATCGCTTCGTTCATAGAGATTGGAGCGATAAATGGCATTGCCTGCAATTTCGGCAATAGTGGTGATCAGACGAATATGATGTGCGCCAATTTGTTGCGGGGATGGTATGGCGACGAGGATGGCTCCAATAGTTTCAGATGCTGTGCGAATCGGCACAGTGATGCTTCCCCAACGATCGTCAAAGGCGCCTATGTTTTCAGGGTGAACAAGCGGGTCTTCCTGTAAATTTGGGCTGATATGTGCTGTGCCGCTGGCGAATACCCGTCCTAGAATACCTTCATTGGGTTTGAAATATTTCTTGGGCATTTTGCTTAACCATCCACTAACTGCTTGTGGCATGATCTCGTCTTCGTCTGCGTTGTATGCCCATATGCCTGCTGTTTCTGTATTGATATTCGTTTTGATTTCATTCAGTAGAATGGGATACATTTCGTTTGTGTCGCGCGCCGCTCGTAATGCATAAGACACACGGCTGACCACTTCCAATTCTTCCAGCCGTTGACGTGTTTCTGTATACAGGCGGGCATTTTCTATGGCAATGGCTGCCTGTTGGCCAAGACGGTTGAGGAAATCCAAATGTGTTGATTTGAATTCCAGTTCCTGTCCTGTGCGCCAGACAACCAGCAGGCCGGTAAGTTCATCTTTTGATATAACAGGCACACCCATAATGTGCTCATATTGCTCTAGTTGTGTGCCTTTGATGATCACACTGCGGGGGTCGTACATGGTGTTGTTGACGATCTCGCCGACCCCTTGTTTGGCGATGTTTCCAAGAATGCCTTCTCCTACTGTGAGAGGATCATTTTTGATCTCTTCTGCAAATTCACCAATTGCGGCGATCGCACTTAAGGTATTGTTCGCTGGTACAGATAGATACACCGCGCTTGTATCCGCATTCAATAGATCTCTTGCATACAAAGCAATGCGTTCAAGTACAAGATCCAATTGAAGAGTGGCTGAAATATTGCGGCCCACTTCTGCAATGGCAGCCGCTTCCTGGGCATTGCGGACTGTTTCATGGAATAAACGCCCAGATTCGATGGCAATGGACGCCTGATGCGCAATGCTGATCAGGAAACTTAACTCCATTTGATTGAAGAGACCTTCTACGTGAGGACGCCAGGCATTGATGGCTCCAATGCATTTTCCGCGCAGCATCAGCGGAGCAGACATCATCGTTTCGCGTTTGCCATCGTCTTCCGGTGTTCCTGGTACTGTCACTCTACGCGGGTCTTTGGTGGTATCGCTGATGATTTCAGGTTTTCCATTTGCAACAAGTTGTCCAGTAATACCCACCCCTAATTTTAGGGAATGGGATAATAATTCCTTGCTGTAAATTCCCTCGGCTGTAATGATCTTAAGCGTGCTGTTATCGTCTTGAAGGAGGTAAACGGCAATGTTGCTCGCCCTCAATAAGGCAAGTGCGCGATGGGCGATCTTGTTGAGGATAGGGTCTATTTCATGGGTGGTTGCTGTTTCATTGGCAATATCTGCCATCGCTTCAATGATCTGAGTGCGGCGGCTCTCTCGTTCGAACAGGCGCGCATTTTCTATCGCAACTGCGGCCTGGTTTGCGAAAGTTTGGAGCAGGGCAGCATCATCTTCGAAAAAGAAGTTTGGTTTGTCGCTATCAAAATTCAGGAAGCCGATTTGTTTGTTTTGCGCAATTAATGGAATTCCCATCCAACTGCGGATATATTTAGTACCTGATATTTTCTTAAATCTTTTATCTTCCCGAACATCGGGAATGATGATCGGCTTTCTAATGTCTGGTGCCCATTTGCTAATTTCGAATTCATATTTACTGCCAATAAATTCCTGATTTTCAGGTAAACCATGTTGCGCTACTATTTCCACATATTTATCGATTATTAATTCAATTGATGCGCTTGTGTAGTTAACTAAATGCGCACTCGTGTTCAGTATGATGTCGTATATTTTCTGGATTTCAAGCGAGGTTGTCAGCGCTGCAGTTGATTCTCGTAATGCTTCAGCCTGCTTGCGGCGTTTCTTTTCGAGTTCAAATAATTGGATTTTTTCAATGCCGTTTGCCAGACTGCCCGCTACGGTGTTCAGAATTCGTTCATCCATGTCTGTGAATGCATCTCTTTTTTTGCTTTCCACATTCAACACACCGATAATATTTTTCCCACTTAATATGGGAACACAAAGTTCTGAATGTATCCCTTCCGTTACAGGGAAGTAATTGGTCTGATCCCCTATGTTCCCTGTTCGGAATGATTTTTTTGTGGAGGCGACCATGCCGCTAACCCCTTGTGTTAGCGGCAGACTCAGATTTAAGTTTTCCTTGGTTGTGCCGCGATAAGAAAAATGCGATTTGATGGATTCCCCTGTAGGGCTTATCAATAACACCCCGCAATTATCTGAATAGAGGGTATCTCCAATAATATCTGTAACACGTTGGATTAATTCATCCTTGTCCTGGGCAACTGATTCTGCGAGGGCTACGGAATGTAGTACGGTGAGTTCTATTAATTGGCGCTGTAAAGCTTCCTCTGCTTTTTTTTGATCGCTGATATCAAGGAGAATACCTTGCCAGAAAACAGATTTTCCCTCATTGTTGGTGATAATGGACGCGTCTTCCTTAATCCATACATAATGTCCATCACGGTGGCGCAGTCTGTACTCAATTCGAAATGGTTCTCCAGTCTCATTGGTTCGATTGTCCTCTGCAATTACACGGTCGTAATCATCTGGGTGTAGGGAGTTTTCCCATATATCGGTCTCAGCTTCCCATTCTTCTGGTGTATATCCAAGTAAATCTTTCATGCGTGGACTGATGTATTGAGTGTGCTGCGGATTATCAAATACATCCATAAAAACTACGGCTGGCAGCTTTTCAACAAGCAATCGATATTGTTTCTCTGCGTCCCGCAGAGAGTTTTCCGCGCCTTTCCGTTCGGTTATATCGCGATAGTTTGTGACGATGGCTTCGATCCCTGTATTGTTTAAGTGATTGGCTCCTATTACTTCCAGCCATATTGTGCTTCCATTTTTGTGCTTGAAACGTATCTCCTGCCTAAAGGTGGCGGCTGGAGTTTTGGTTAATGTTTGAAATTCTTTTTGTACTTTCTCTTTATCATCTTCAAAGATGAATTCGAGTACATTCTTTCCGATCATTTCTTCCAATGAATATCCAAGAATACGAGTTGCTGACGGGCTTTGAAAAATCGTAGTTCCTTCAGGGGAATACAGGGCAATACCATCCATGCCATTTTCGATCAACGCTCTGAATCTCTGTTCACTGCGGACCATAGCTTCACGCATCAACTTGCGATTTGAGGCATCTCGGGCAATAGTGATCAGGTTTGCATCTGGCAGCATTTTTGTACTAAGCTCCACCGTGATGAGGCTGCCATTCTTTTGTATTAGTGATCTTTCAGAAATAAGTGTTTTGCCCACAGATAGTTCGTGAAGCCTTAAAGGTTTTAGCGCCAACTCCTCTTTGGGCATTATTTCCTGTAGGGAGCGCGAAAGCAATTCATCACTTGTGTACCCAAGCATTTTGCAAGCTTGCTGATTGACTTCCAGTAGCTTTCCCTGTGTGTCTGCGACGAAGATTCCGTCAGAAGCCTGCTCAACAAGCATGCGATATCGTTCTTCATTCAGTCGCATGTATTCATCGGCATTTTTTTGCCTTGTGACGTCAATTAAGAGTCCCTGCCAATGTTGAGGATGTCCATCTGCATCGTGTATGAGAGTTGCTACATCATGAATCCAAATAATTCTTCCATCACGCGTAATTAGACGATATTCAATATCAAATGGCGAACTATTCGATATTGAACGTTCGTTCTCCTCCATGACTCGTTGCCTGTCTTCTGGATGAACCAGTTTTAACCATAATCCTGAATCATTTCTCCACTCTTCTGCTGTGTAGCCGCTAATCGCAAGAATTTGCGGCCCCGTAAAGAAATTGGCGAAATTATTAGGCGAGTCCGTATATGCTGCTGCAGGCATTTGCTCCACTAGTGTTCGGTAGAGTAATTCGGCTTTTACTAAAGCCGCCTCAGTAACTTTTTGTTTGGTTATATCTGTGACAAACCCTTCATAATAAACAACATTCCCAGTTTCATCTTTCACTGCCCTGGCGTTTGTGGAAGTCCATATAACATTTCCATCTTTTTGTAAATTTTGTGCTTCAAACTTTTCAACCAGGCCATTCTTGGCGATTAATTCAACAAATCTCGCGCGACTTTCTGCGTACGGATGAATTTGCTGCCCGATATTTGTAACAACTTCAATCATTTCCTGCGGAGATGAATACCCATAAATCTTCGCCATGGCAGGATTGACGGTAATATATTTTTCGTCAGGTGAGGACCTGAATATTCCTTCAACCGCTGATTCGAATAATTGTGTGTAATTTCCCTCGATGGACTTCTGGGCAGTATCATTATTTTTAATGATTTTATAAAGCAGCAGGGAGGTGATGAGGATATAAAACCACCCTTTATAAGTTTGAGCAATTGATAACAATACAGGGTCGCGAAATAGGGATAAGATCAATTTATCGGAGAGAAGAATCCAGATACCGCCAAACACGGCGTACAGAAGGGAGATTCTTAAGGCTGAAGATACTCTGGGGTTTTTCATAATAATGAATCTAATTTTGTTTTATGATTTATTATAGGCTTTTTCAGGAAAAAATTCATGCCAAAACAGTTGTGGTATCCAAATAGTTGTGTAATAAAAACAAGCGAGCCTGTAAAAGACTCGCTTGTTGAGGCGTCGACGGGATTTGAACCCGTGATGAGGGTTTTGCAGACCCTTGCCTTACCACTTGGCCACGACGCCATGTATAGAGAATGAGGATTGCTGACTGAAAATTTTTCAATCTGCAATCCTCCTTACTGAGCGGGCGATGGGATTCGAACCCACGACCTTCTCCTTGGCAAGGAGACGTACTACCACTGTACTACGCCCGCATTTCTTGGCTAACCTTCAGCCTAGAGTGCCGAGACCCAGGATCGGACTGGGGACACCGCGATTTTCAGTCGCGTGCTCTACCAACTGAGCTATCTCGGCAAGTTGTATTTTTTTGTTAAGCGTCCGTGATTTTACACGTACTTATATGTATTGTCAAGAAATGATTATAGGTTTAATTATCTATATCCAAGTTGTCTTGACTTTTTATCATCGTTTCGATATAATGTTAGGTCGCTATCTAAATAGATAGCTCAAATCGTTTCATCCATAAGCCATAACAAGGTCAGGAGAGAAGAATGGCATCTTCTTTGCCCCGCAAGAATTACGCAAGAATTCCAGTAAAGCTCGATCTACCCAACTTAATAGAAGTACAACTTGATTCATTTGAACGACTTAAGAAAGAAGGTTTAGGCGATCTCTTCCATGAGATATCGCCAATTGAGTCGTACAACAAGGGAATGAAGTTATTCTTCCCCAGTCGTGGACCTGAATCACAGCAGTGGGGTTTGAAATATTGGTTTGGTGAGCCCAAGCACACTATTGAAGAGTGTGTGGAACGCGATCTCACATACGCCAGCCCGTTATACGTTTCTGTGTTATTGGCTGGACCCGATGTACCTGAACCTATTAAACAGGATATCTTTCTCGGCGATTTTCCCGAGATGACAGATAAGGGTACATTTATTGTAAATGGAACGGAGCGCGTTGTTGTTTCGCAATTGATCCGTTCCCCAGGTGTTTACTTCGAAGCTCCTTCCGACCGCGCTACTGGCCGTCCACTTGCGATGGCTAAGTTGATTCCCGATCGCGGCGCGTGGATGGAGTTTGAAACACGTAAATCCGATTACATTATTTTGAAGTTCAACCGCAAACGCACAGTTCCAATTACGGTATTTCTGCGTGCATTGGCTGCTGTCAGCGATGGGATCAAAGATTCGCCTATTAAGACGGGAAGTGATGAAGAAATCCTTTCCATCTTTAAAGATGTGGATAACAATCCTGATCGCATGTTCATTGCCTCAACGCTTAAGCAGGAACCTGATTGGTCAGCTTCAAATCAGAGTATTGCTGAAGCCGCATTGATTGAATTCTTCAAGAAGATGCGCCCCGGTGACCCCGCCACGATTGATAATGCTCGTCAGTTCCTCGAAGAGCAGTTGTTTGACCAGCGCCATTACGATCTTGAGCGTGTGGGTCGCTACAAATTAAATCAAAAGTTGGATCTCAATATCCCGATCCCGCATCGCACGATTTCCAAGAGTGATATTATTCGTCTCCTTCGCCGTATGATCCTTATCAATAACGGTAAAGAGAAGGCCGATGATATTGACCACCTTGGCAATCGCCGTGTCAAAACGGTGGGTGAGTTGATCCAGAATAAGTTGCGTATTGGTCTTCGACGTATGGAGCGTGTCATTAAAGAGCGCATGTCCATTCGTGACCAGGAGCAACTTTCACCTGTTACATTAGTAAATATTCGTCCAGTGGTTGCGGCGTTGCGCGAGTTCTTTGGCTCCTCGCAACTTTCACAGTTCATGGATCAGACCAACCCGTTGGCTGAGTTGCGCCATAAGCGCACACTTTCCGCGCTTGGGCCTGGTGGTTTGCGCCGTGAACGCGCAGGCTTTGACGTACGTGACGTCCATCACTCACATTATGGACGTATTTGCCCAATTGAAACACCTGAAGGCCCAAACATCGGTCTTATCGGACGTTTGGCGTCTTTTGCCCGCGTAAACGAGTACGGCTTCATTGAAACACCGTACCGTAAGGTCTACAAAGTTCTCCCAGCAGACCATGAATTGCTGGAAGGCCGTACATTGCGTGAGGATATTTACGACCCGAAGTCTGAAGAGTTTCTATTTAAAGCAGGCACCGAGATTGACGCCAAGATCGTCAAGCGATTGGCAAAGATTGGCGCCGATGTTCCAATTATTCCGTATGTTTCTGAGAATATTGATTATCTTTCCGCTGACGCAGAGGATAAATACACAATTGCTCAGGCAAACGCCATCTTAACTGAGAAAAAAGAATTCACCCGTGAGCGCATTTCATGCCGTTATCACTCTGGCTTTATTTTCTCAAATTCCGAAGCTATCGATTATATGGATGTGGCCCCACATCAGGTTGTAGGTATTAGTGCGGCGCTTATTCCATTCCTTGAGCATGACGATGCCAACCGTGCGTTGATGGGCTCCAACATGATGGCTCAGGCTGTACCGTTGGTTCGCCCTGAGATTCCTCTTGTCTCTACTGGCATGGAAGGTCATGCCGCATTGGACTCAGGCCAGGTTGTTGTGGCTGAAGCAGATGGCGAAATTGTTTCGGTAACCGGATCAACCATAACGGTCAAAGAAAAAAGAAGCGGTAATCGCGTCTATCAACTGCGTAAGTATCAACGATCCAATCAAAGCACCTGTATCGATCAACGCCCATCTGTGGTTAAGGGGCAGTTAGTTAAGAAGGGCGATATTATCGCCGACTCTTCCTCAACTGAAAGCGGTAGGCTTGCGCTTGGTCAGAATGTAGTTGTTGCATTCCTTTCATGGGAAGGCGGCAATTTTGAAGATGCGATTTTGCTCTCCGAAAGACTCGTTCAGGATGACCGCTTCACTTCTGTGCATATTGAGAAATATGAAGTGGAAGCTCGTGATACGAAACTTGGACCTGAAGAAATTACACGTGACATCCCGAATGTTGGTGAAGATGCCATTAAGGATCTCGATGAGAACGGTATTATCCGCATTGGCGCAGAAGTTGGCCCGAATGATATTCTTGTCGGCAAGATCACACCAAAAGGCGAGAAGGAACTTACCCCTGAAGAGCGCCTGTTGCGCGCCATTTTCGGCGAGAAATCTCGTGACGTAAAAGACACATCCCTGCGTATGCCCCATGGTGAACGCGGTAAGGTTGTTGATGTAAAGGTATTCACTCGTGAAGACAACTCTGATCTTTCTGCTGGTGTCGATATGATGGTGCGCGTCTCTGTTGCGCAGCGCCGTAAGATCACAGCAGGGGATAAGATGGCAGGCCGCCACGGTAACAAGGGTGTTGTTTCCAAAGTTGTTCCTGTGGAAGATATGCCGTTCCTTGAAGATGGTACCCCCGTCGATCTCATTTTGAATCCATTGGGCGTTCCTGGTCGTATGAACATCGGTCAGGTTTTGGAAGTTCATCTTGGCTGGGCAGCAAAACGCATGGGCTTCCGAGCTATTACACCCGTGTTCGATGGCGCCAGTGAAGAACAAATTGAAGCCGAACTCGCTCGTGCCTGGATTATGGATCAGTCATGGAAAGAATCGGCAGACGTTGCCTGGGAATGGTTGAAGGAACAGGAATACGATCCTAATTCCATTCAAGATGACGATGAAGTGCGTCGCTTGTATCTCGAGCATTGGCTTGGCAAGCGCAAGTACGATGTGTACAGCTTAAATGAATTGGACTATGCGCGTCACGCCACGGCCAAAGAATGGTTGCGCGACAAGGGCATAGCCAAACCTGAAGAAATCCTGCTCGACAATGTTAATGTCGCAAATCATGACCCCGAAGTGGACGATTTGACAGTCAAGACATGTCTACGGTTGTGGATGGAAGTTCATGGCATTACACGTCGTGTAGCAGAAGATAAGATTTTTGAGACTGCCCAGGAACTTGCAAAAGAAAAGGGTTTGCCGTTGCCGACTCTTGGCAAGCAATCGTTGCGCGATGGTAAAACAGGTTTGATGTACGATCAACCTGTAACAGTTGGTGTAATGACCATCCTTAAACTTCATCATCTTGTTGAAGATAAAGTGCATGCTCGTTCCACTGGCCCATACAGTTTGGTTACCCAGCAGCCGCTTGGTGGTAAAGCACAATTCGGTGGACAGCGTTTCGGTGAAATGGAAGTATGGGCACTTGAAGCATATGGCGCGGCATACACACTTCAGGAGATGCTCACAGTCAAATCGGATGATGTTCAAGGTCGTGTGAATGCATACGAGGCGATTGTGAAGGGTGAGCCCATTGAAGAGCCAAGCATCCCTGCTTCATTCAGAGTGTTGGTGAAGGAATTGCAATCCCTTGGTCTGGCTGTAGAGGCAATAAATGAAAGTGGTGACTTAGTGAAGTTTGGCAAGGATGAAGAAAAGACACATCCGCCCAAACATGATACTGGTCTCTTGAGCCTCGGAGAAAATCAATACGGAAAGAAGTAGAATTTCCTATTGACGCTGGTAATTCTGCGTGATAGAATAACTAGCCGTTGTCCAGAAAGCAAGGGTGGCATTCATCCCACCCAACTCAATTGGCAACTACAAATGAGGCCATCAGGGATTGCTGTTGATGGTCTCATTTCTTGCGAATATCCAAATTATTTTTTGAAAGATTATGTAATCGGAGGCGACTGTGCCGACAGTAAATCAAATGGTCCGAAAGGGCCGCAAGAATAAAAAGACCAAAAGTAAGGCCCCGGCCCTGCAGTTCACATTGAACAGTTTCAAGCAGCGCCGTGTACGCCAGGAAAAAGGCGCTCCGCAGAAGCGAGGCGTTTGTACCGTTGTGCGTACTATGACTCCCAAGAAGCCAAACTCAGCGTTGCGCAAGATTGCTCGCGTACGTTTGACAAACGGCATTGAAGTCACAGCGTACATTCCCGGTGAAGGTCACCAATTGCAAGAGCATTCTGTTGTGCTCGTGCGTGGTGGGCGTGTAAAAGATTTGCCAGGTGTGCGTTATCACATTGTACGTGGCTCTCTTGACACCACCGGTGTTGCCAATCGTAAGCAGGGCCGTTCCAAGTACGGCGCGAAGCGTCCGAAGTAATTAGATGGAGTAATGAAGAATGCGTAGAGCGAAACCTGAAAAACGGGAAGTCCTTCCCGATACACGTTTTAATAGCATTAACTTGCAGACTATGGTCAAGCATGTGCTCAAGAGTGGCAAGAAGAGTACTGCCATTCGTTTGATTTACACAGCCATGGACTTGATCAAAGAGCGTACAGAAAAGAATCCTTTGGATGTCTTTGATGCTGCGCTTAAGAATGTTGGCCCTGCCATGGAAGTTCGCCCGCGTCGTGTGGGTGGTGCTACATATCAGGTCCCAATGGAAGTATCTTCTGATCGTCGTACCACGCTGGCGATCCGCTGGATTCTTTCCGCAGCACGTGAACGCGCTGGTAAGTCTTTTTCTGACAAGCTTGCAGCGGAATTGATCGACGCGTTTAATGAAACTGGCTCGGCAATTCGCAAGCGTGATGAAACTCATAAAATGGCAGAGGCCAATCGTGCCTTCTCCCATTATCGTGTTTAGTACTTAATCTTAAGGAAGTAGGTAGTAGTTAGTATGGCTGCACGTGTTCACCCGTTGGAAAAATACCGAAATATAGGCATTATTGCCCACATTGACGCTGGTAAAACGACAACCACCGAGCGTATCATGTTCTATACCGGCTTAACTCACCGCATTGGTTCTGTGGATGATGGGACCACTGTAACCGATTGGATGGTTCAGGAACGCGAACGCGGAATCACCATTGTTTCGGCGGCCGTTTCAGCGGAGTGGAAGGGATATCAAATTAATATTATTGATACACCTGGCCATATTGACTTTACTGCCGAAGTTCAACGTTCCCTCCGTGTTCTGGATGGCGGCGTTGTTGTGTTTGATGCAGTACAAGGCGTTGAACCACAGTCTGAAACTGTGTGGCGTCAGGCTGATCGTTACGGTGTGCCGCGTATTTGTTTTGTTAACAAAATGGATCGAGTCGGCGCTTCGTTTGAACGAACCATTGAAACAATTATCGACCGTTTAGGTGCCAACCCAATTCCGATGCAAATTCCCATCGGTTTTGAGTCAACCTTTAAGGGTGTAGTAGACCTTCTTACAATGAAAGCTGTTGTTTGGGAGGACGATCTCGGCAAAGACCCACACATTGTTGAAATTCCAGAAGATCTGAAAGAAAAAGCAACGGAATATCGCGCAAAAATGGTGGAAAAAATTGCTGAGCTTGACGAGGAATTGACAATGAAGTTCCTTGAAGCTCAGGAAATTAGTATCGATGAACTCAAACTCGCCCTTCGTAAGGGTGTGCTTGCTACGAAGGCTGCACCTGTATTCTGCGGTTCTTCCTTAAAGAACAAAGGTGTCCAGGTTTTGCTCGATTCAGTTGTTGATTACCTTCCTTCCCCAGCTGATAAACCAGTTATCACTGTATCTGAGCCAGGTAATCCAGAAAACACCTTTGATATTCCTGCAAAGGATGATGCTCCTTTAAGTGCATTGGTGTTCAAGATCGTAACTGATCCCTATGTGGGCCGCCTTGCTTATGTCCGTGTTTATTCGGGTACCTTAAGCCAGGGACAGACAGTACAAAACACTACTAAAAAGGGAAAGAAAGAGCGCATTGGACGTTTGATCCGTATGCATGCTGATCATCGTGAAGATGTGACTGAAATCATCTCTGGCGACATCGGAGCTGTACTAGGTTTTAAAGACAGTTTCACAGGTGATACCCTTTGTGATACCAAACCTCTTGTCCTTGAAACTATTTCTTTTCCTGAACCTGTTATTTCCATTGCAATTGAACCCAAAAGCTCTGCTGATCAAGAGAAGATGGGTGAGGCTCTCCGTAAGCTGTCTGAAGAGGATCCCACACTTCTCGTAAATACAGATGAAGACTCCGGCCAAACTATTCTTAGAGGTATGGGCGAATTACATCTCGATATTATTGTGGACCGTTTGTTGCGTGAGTTTAAAGTGCAGGCAAACGTAGGCGCTCCACGAGTTGCTTTCCGTGAGTCGATTACCAAAGCGGTTAAAGAAGTTAATTACAAGTATGCCAAGCAATCTGGTGGTAAAGGTCAATACGGCCATGTAGTGTTTTCCATGGAACCAGGCGAACGTGGTAGTGGCATTGTATTTGTAAATAAAATTGTGGGTGGTTCCATCCCCAAAGAGTTTATTAATCCAATTGAAAAAGGTGTCAAAGAGGCTTCTGATGGCGGTGTGCTTGCTGGATATCCTGTTGTTGACATAAAAGTTACGTTGATTGATGGTTCATTCCATGAAGTTGACTCAAGCGAAATGGCCTTCAAAATGGCTGCCATTATGGGCTTCAAAGAAGGCGTCCAAAAGGGACATCCAATTTTGCTTGAACCTATGATGAAGGTCGAAGTTGTTGTGCCAGAAGAATATCTTGGTGATGTTATGGGGCAAATTAACAGCCGCCGTGGTTTGATCCAAGGTATGGAAGTTCGTCTTGGTAATGCTCAAGCAGTAAGAGCAATGGTTCCGTTGGCGGAAATGTTTGGGTATGCAACCCAACTCCGTTCTGCCACACAGGGACGTGGCGTCTTCAACATGGAATTTGACCACTACGCGCCAGTATCGCAGTCTGTGGCAGAAGAAATTTTGAAAACTAACTAATCGGTTTTTTATTATTCAAGGAGTTACATAATGGCGAAGGAAAAATTTGATCGCAGCAAACCGCATTTGAATGTAGGCACCATGGGTCACATCGATCATGGCAAGACCACATTGACGGCTGCAATTA
>JAVBXV010000095.1 GCA_030824405.1 Anaerolineales bacterium
ATTCGATGCAAGACCAAACATGGTCTGAACAATCCGCATATAATTGAGTCACCATGCGAAAGACCTTTATCTATTTGACGTTTTTTATCGCCCTCCTGACCAACTCCTGCCAGACAGCAGACTCAGCCAACACGCCAGAACCACTTCCCTCCCCGCTTCCCTCTGGACCTCAAACTGGCACAGTCACAACCAGCATTTACCAGCCGAATACATACATCCGCTTCGAACACCTCAGTCTCGAAGAAGGTCTCTCACAAAGTGTTGTCAATGTCATCCTGCAAGACCATCTCGGCTTCCTATGGATCGGCACCGAAGACGGCCTCAACCGCTACGACGGATACAACTTCAAAGTCTATAAACCTGACGCCGAAAGCCCAGACAGCCTCAGCGATGGATGGATCACCAGTCTCGTCGAAGACCCCTATGGATATATCTGGATCGGCACACACCTTGGCGGTCTAAATCGGTATGACCCATCCACAGGCCAATTCATACATTACCTGCATGATGACAGAGACTCACAAACCATCAGCAACAACAAAATATCAGCGCTCCTACCAGATAAAAACGGCCTATGGATCGGCACAGAATACGGGCTTGATTTCTACGAATATACAACGGGCATCTTCACACACTACCGCACATCCGATGACCCAGACAACAGCCTGAGCAGCAACACTATTACAGCCATCTTCAAAGATTCAAATGGCATACTCTGGGTGGGTACAGCCAACGCGGGAGTCAATGCGTTCAACACCGAGGCAGACTTATTCCAGGTATATAAATATAACGAAACCGACGGAACCAGCCTGAGCAATAACCGCGTGCTAAGCATTCAGGAAGATAAAGATGGAAGCCTATGGGTTGGCACCAACAACGGCCTCAACCGTTTTGAAGCAGCGGGCAAATATTTCACCCGCTTCACAAGTTTAAGGGAAGACCCAGATAGCGTCGGCGGAAATATCATCCACGTGATCTACAAAGATCACTCTGGCGGCTTATGGATCGGCACCAACAATGGCCTCGACCGCTACGACCCGCAAACGAATAACTTCATCCACCACCGCCACCAGCCCACCGTGGGCAACAGCCTAAACAATGACACAGTATATGAAATCTACGAAGACACCAACAACGTCTTGTGGATCGGCACCTTTGGCGGCGGGCTCAACAAATACAATCGTCAACAGGACAAGTTCACCTACTATCGTCACAATCCTGATGACCCGAACAGCCTAAGCGCTGACTTCATCTTCCCGATCCTGGTGGACAAGGAAGGTATTGTCTGGCTGGGAACAAGCGGCGGCGGATTAAATCGTTTTGACCCAGTCAGCGGACAGTTTACGCATTACCGTAATGACCCTGCCAACTCCCGCAGCATCAGCAGTGACACGGTCACATCGCTAATCTCTGACCCCACAGGAATTTTATGGGTGGGCACCTCCCGCGGCTTGGACAAGTTCGACCCATCCACAGGCATCTTTACACGCTATCAACCCAACCCAGATGTTGCAAACAGCCTGTCTGGCGCACCAGTCTACGCCGTCTACAGGGACAGCCGCAAAAACCTTTGGATCGGCACCAGCCGCGGTCTTAACTTATTTGACGAAAAGACCCAATCCTTCGTCCATTATGAAACGGACGAAAATGTTCACGGCAGCTTCAACACCAAAGTCATCACCGCCATTCTGGAAGATGCTCAGGGCAATCTCTGGATCGGCACATCAGACGACGGACTAAATCGCATCTCATCCACTTCAACTGGCATCACCAAATATAACAACAACCCAACTGACACCGCTTCGCTGGGCAATGACTCGATCCTTAGCATCTTTCAAGACTCAAAAAACAACCTCTGGGTCGGCACCACGGGCGGCGGATTAAATCTTTACAATCCTGAAACCGATAATTTCACCCGCTACACAGAAAAAGAAGGACTGCCCAACAATATCATTTACGGCATTCTCGAAGATATACAGGGCAACATTTGGTTAAGCACGAACTTTGGTCTCTCCCGCTTTGACATATTAAAAAAGACCTTCCGCAACTTCACAGCCAGTGACGGTTTGCAAAGCAATGAATTCAATCAAAACGCCTTCGCCACAGATGGAAATGGAAATCTGTATTTTGGGGGCACCGCAGGCTTTAATGTATTCTCCCCTGAAAAGATCAAAGCCAACCCAATTCCCCCACCCATGGCATTGACCTCCATCACTCTGGACGGCCAGCCGCTTAATCAGGAGAGCACTCCTGAAACTCTACAGGAAATCACTCTCGTTTGGCCGCAGGATTCCTTTGAGTTTGAGTTTGTAGCCCTTGCCTACGGGCAATCCTCCAAGAACCAATATTCCTACATCCTTGAAAATTTTGACACCAAATGGAATGACATTGGTTATCGTCACAATGGCAGATACACCAACTTGCCTGGCGGCACATACACATTAAACCTGCGCGGCTCCAACAGTGACGGTGTGTGGAATGACACTGGAACCTCCATCAAAGTGACTGTGGTTCCGCCGTTCTGGGAAAGGCTCTGGTTTCAAACTTTATTCATTTTCGGGATCATTGCAGGCAGTGCAGGCGGGGTACGTTGGCGCATAAAAAGTATCGAAGGGCGCAATCGTGAACTGGCCCGCCTCGTCCAAAAGCGCACAGCAGACCTGGAGAAACGCACACAAGAGATCGAAGCACTCTATCAGGCGGACGAAAAAATCCTGCGCAATGTCACCATCAACCAGGTATTCCAAACCCTTGTAGATGTATCCGTCTCCATGCTCAAAGCCGACCGCAGCGTGGTGTTTGCATGGGATGTGGAAAAGAACAAGATCACGCCGCGTGTCAATTACGGGTTCAAACCTGAAACACTATTCGCGCTTAATTTTGAAGAAAGCGAAGGCATGGTGGGAAAGGCCATGACCACCGGCCTGCCAATCATCGTGCCAGACCTGAAAATAAAAGACCTGCGCGGAGATATCCAAACCGTGATGATCGCAGAAGGAATCCAATCTTTCGCCCACTTCCCCATCACCATCGACGGGAAAGTAGTGGCGGTCTTCAACGTGGCCTACACCCGCCCCAACGCGCTGGGAGAAGACAACGTGCGCCTCTTCACTGCCCTCATCCACCGCGCCGAACTGTCCATTGCAAATATGCAGCTCTTTGAACAGACCAGAGATCTGGCTGTGATGGAAGAACGCAACCGCCTCGCCCGTGACCTGCATGATAGTGCCAAACAAAAGGCATTCGCTGCGCTGGCACAACTTGGCACGGCCAATGGCATGTGGAAATCCAAATCTGCAGAGAACATTCAGTTGCCGCTTGCAGAAGCGGAAACGCTCGTCTATGAAGTCATTCAGGAATTGACCTTCCTGATCCAGGAGATCTATCCAATCGCGTTGCAGGAAAAGGGATTGCCAACGACTTTGCGCGAATATGTTTTCGAGTGGGAAAATCGCAACGACACAGTGATCAGCCTCACGGTCCGAAATGAGCGCCCGCTTCCACTCGAAACGGAACAGGCCATCTATCGAGTCATCCAGGAAGCACTGGCAAATGTCTCGCGTCATAGCAAGGCAAAACACGCAGAAGTATCACTGGTCTATAATACTGATTCTCTACAGGTGACCATTGCTGATGACGGCCGCGGGTTTGACATGGAACAAAAAGCAAAAGGCATGGGCTTCCGTTCCATGCGTGAACGCATTGGTAATATTCGCGGTACGATCCAAACCCAAAGCGCGCCTGGGCAGGGGACGCGTGTACTTGTTCAAATACCGATCAAATTGAGCACAGGAGTTGAGAAATCATGAAACACCATCGCACAAGCATATTAATTGCAGATGACCATGAAGTGGTTCGCAATGGAATTCGCTCCTATCTGGAAACGATCCCAGATTTTCAAGTGGTGGGAGAGGCATCTTCCGGGGAAGAGACATTAAGCATGGTGGCGGAGCTGATCCCGGATATCGTTCTGTTGGATCTGATCATGCGCGGTATGGATGGGATCGAAACCACCCGGCGCGTGAAACAGATCAGTCCGCGCACGCAGGTGGTGGTACTTACTTCATACCACGAGGATGTGCACATCTTCCCCGCGTTAAAAGCAGGAGCCATTTCATATATTTTGAAAGATATGAAAATGGAAAAATTGGTGGAGGCTCTGCACCGTGCCGTACAAGGCGAGGTGACCCTGCATCCACGGGTGGCGGCGCGCGTGCTGCAAAATATTCGCGGCGAGAATAGCGAAGAACAGCCGCTCTTCACCGAACTAACAGACCGCGAGACCGATGTTTTGAAATTGATCGCCAATGGTCTTACGAACAGCCAGATCGCCGAAAAACTTGTCATCAGCGAAAATACGGTCAAAGGACATGTAAGCAACATCTTAAGCAAACTTCATCTTGCAGATCGAACGCAGGTGGCAGTATACGCATGGCAGCAGGGAATTGTTCACAGAAACAGCGTTGACGGGAAATAAGATCTCAGAATCAAAAAGGACATGGCACGATTGCCATGTCCTTTTTGATTCTAAAAGAATACGTTTATTTTTTGGAAGCAGCGAGTGCGGCGTCGATGGCCTGTTGGAAGGCTTCAAAAGGCTGAGCGCCTTCAATCATCTGAGAAACTTCCTCACCTGTAGCGGCATCGGTATATGTCAAAATGAACGAAGGAGTACCGTTCACGCCAGATTGAAGAGCATCCTTGCCATCCTGATCGACCTGATCCTGATACTTATTGCTGGAATAGCAATCATCAAATTCGGTCATATCCAACTCAATAGACTCCGCGATCATCCCCAAACGACGATCGGTGAAGGAACCTACATCTTCTCCGAGCACATTGGCAAAGATCGCATCATGCATCTCCCAGTACTTACCCTGGTCACCTGCACAATATGCGGCCTTGGCAGCATCTTCAGATTCAGTCTTGCCGCCGCCAATGTTTCCACTCACCCAGTTCCCTGCGGAACGATAGGTAAAGTACACGTCACCAGTAGCTATATAAGTTTCAACCAGGGCTGGTTCGGTATCTTTGGAAAAGCGTTCGCAGAAAGGACATTGATAATCAGAATATTCAACGATCTTCACGGGGGCATCAGGGTTTCCCATGTGATTGGCTTCTGCCTGCGGGCGCGGAGCGGGCTCAATGGTGGTTACCTCTGCGGCTGGTCTAAAGTTCGGCCAAATAATGAGGAACGCGAGAAATAAAGCTCCGAGGGTGATGACGCCAATTCCGATCATCCTGCCGCGTGCTTCTTTCCGACGGATCTGTTCGCGGCGGGCCTGACGCTTGCTCTTGTCGTTCGATTGATTCATACTTACTCCTGTGTATTTTTTTAATGGCTTCAAATTTTCCCATGTGGAAATTGATTTGTCCAGTATGTGCTTAATGACTTCTCATCTAGCCGTTTTTTTACTCCTGCAAACGGGCATCCATCCAAATGGTCATGGTTTTGAATACTTCAGCCTGTTCTGGCTCATTATGCAGCTCATGATAGGCCCCATCCCATAAAACCAGTGTGCTGCGATCCTTTAATGCGGCGGCAAATTCCACGCTCCCAGACGGGTATGCAATTTCATCTGCCTTGCCATGCAACAGTAGCAGTGGAAGTGGAAACTCACCAGCATGCTCAATTGTCCATTTTGTGACGCCGAGCATGATCTTCCCAAAACCCAAGGAAACCTTATCATGCACGAGCGGGTCATCGTTGTAGACCTTGACCACATTTTTATCGTGAGAAATCGCGTTTGCATCCAATCCACTGGCCATTGCCACCCCAGGGATCAACGCGCCAAGCACCTTCGCCGCCATAATTTTGGCAGGCTGTTTCTCAAGGGCAGTACGCAGCCCCGAACTTGTGGCAATGATTCCTTTTACTTTTGGATTGCGCTTTAATCCATAATGCAGAACCAAGATCCCGCCCAGGCTGTGACCGTACAGGATCAGGGGTAATCCTGGATATTTCAAGCGAGCCTGTTCAAGAAGCATATCAATATCCTGCATCACACTCTCGATGGAGGGGAAATGCCCGCGCGGGCCACCAGAACGACCGTGGCCGCGCAAGTCAGCGCCGAACAGTGCGTACCCTTCCCTGCCAAATGCCTCGGCAACATGCGCATACCGAGAGGTATGCTCACCCAAGCCATGTACAAGACAGATCACTGCCTTCGGGGTGCGCGACTCTGGCTCCCAGCCCTGAGCAAACAGATCCAGGCCATCATTTGATTTCCATTTTGTTTCGAAGTGGTCCACGTTAGCCTCCAATGGTAATTTTGAATTCGCACTGCTGCGCACCTAACGAACGGCATGCGCGTTCTTCAACATCGTGTTCCTGTCCAACCGCCCAAAACAGACATTCACGGATCAACCCCAGGGTCACAAAACAGATCGGTTCATCATCTGTCTGGTTTGATGCAGTTGCAGAAACATGGTCTACAAAAAGAAGATCGAGATCAAGAGAATGAACAGTAATATCCCCAGACTTAACACCCACAAGCTTTGCAAGCAACTCCAGAGCAGGTTTACGGCGCAGCACCTTCGGCAATCCACGGATCAGCACAGACTGTGCCTTTACACCAACACCAGCCTCATCCAATAAAGATGACCAAAGTTTGGTACCGATGCGTAAAAAAATTCCGCGCGCACCACGTCCATAATAAGTGCGCAACGCTGCCTGCAAGCGCGAATACGCCAGGGCTGTGCGGGCGTCATCCAATGCGCTGAAATGAGCCGCATGTGCCCATTCTTCAGGCAGGCCCGCTTTCAAAAGTACAGCGGTGAGCGTATCATGTCCAACTTCAGAAGAGAGTGTATCTACAAAATTACCCATCACTCGCGCGGGAAACATTACTTCAGTCATCCATCACCTTTCGGATATGCCAGCACAGGATAATGTTCACCCGTACGCGTGAAACCAATTTTTTTATATAAAGCCAGAGATGCCGCATTATCGGCCTGTGTGTTTACAGACAGACGCGCCACATGCGGAGAATTCAATCTTTGGATGAGGTCACTCACAAGCGCAGCACCCACTCCCCGACCTTGCGCTTCGCTCCTAACCCCAAGCCTGGCCAGGTGAGACCCAAACAGATTGCCAGTACTAAGCTGATACCCAATCACACCCGAATCATCTTCTGCAACAGTGGCTTGAACCGCCTGCGCATGAGCACGGATCAACGCATCCAAAGAGTTGTGCCAGAAGGGGCCAAATGCGTCAATGTCCAGATCTGCAACTGTCGGCAGATCCTCTGTGGTCATGGTACGAATACGCACATCCCCTGGAACAGGGAAGGATCTAAAATTTTCTTTTTTTAATTCAAGCAGAACAATATTTTGTTTAAGTTCAAACCCACTGGAAAGTAAAAGATTTTGGAACCAATGCTTCACAACGATCGCGGCCATTTGCACATTTTGGGCGCGGGCAATGTCCCAGAGCGGGGACCATGCTTCCGTTACGTCAAGATGCGAAAGATGTCCGAAGAGACGTATCCATGCCACTTGTGGAGGATCTTGCGGGCAGGCCAGCGCTGCTGTAATTTGTCCCGCATCCTCCAAGACCCAGTAATTCGGTGAGCCAAGCCAATCAAGCGGCGTACGCCAATCCAAATGGCGGTGTACATTGGCCTCATAGAACATGAGATTGGCGATCTGCTGGTAATCTTCCACAACCGCCTGACGAACTTGCAGGCTGGTATTGATCATTTTATCAAGCGAAGGAAAAATCTCAGAATGCGTTCAAAGATGGACGGTGTGTCTTTGGCCTCAAGCGCCCCCATCATTTTGAATGCAGACTCGGTGATCTTGCCAGTCTTGAGTTTGATGGCCGCGGCAGATTTGGAAACCATTGCGCGCAGATCGCCTTCTCCTGCCTGTCCGAACAGATCGGCGGAGCGCTCATATTTTGCAATGGCTTCGTCATAACGACGAAGTCCATCCAACGCTGCTGCTTGATTCCCAAGAGCCATGGCCTCGCGTTTGATATCATTCGCTGCGGCAAAAACAACATCGGTATTCAGTGCAGCATGTAGTGCTTCCTGATATCTCTCCAACTGCACCAGGGCAACGCTTACATTATTTTTCATTTCAGCGGCCATCAGGCTGTTTTGTGCAGATGTAAACCCCTCAGCAGCTTGCTCGAAAAGCTTAACAGCTTCTTCAAACTTCTTGTCTTTAAATGCGTTTTTGCCTTGTTCGGCAAGTTGAGTGGATTCGATTGTCATCATATGCTCTTGAGATTAGAGTGTGATATCGAGCAAGCCTTCAGCCACAGAACGCAATTTTTCCTTCGACATGCTGCTCAATTTTATGGCAAGTTCGATGTAGGGGCGGTTGACAGGCTGGCAGACAAAATCCTGCATCTCGCTCGAAAGGTCGAGGAATTTCTGCATGGCGGTCTGGCTGTTCATCCACTGACCCACAGGGCCGCTTTGATCAAAGAAGGTTTCGATGCGGCTTCCCATTACAGAAAGAATGATTTCCAATTCTGGCAGTGGAATTGGTTTCGCACCCAGCTCATACGATTTAAGGCGGGGCTGCGGAATACCAGTTCCATCAGAAATATGACGAAGGGAAATGTTGGAGTTGGTTCGCTCCTGTCGAAGAAGTGCCCCGATCATACGCTGACGCAACGAGATCAGTTGGGGAATATCCAACGATTCCACAGGCGATGGCGCGTCTGACTTTACGTCTCTACCCCAGAATTGTGTAATAGAGATCTTAAGATAATAAGCCAGTGTTTCAAGTTCAGGCAGGGAGGGTGAACGAATCCCCTCCTCGTATGAACGGAACAAACCAGGTTTAATACCCATGGCATCAGCACATTCTTTTATGCTGCGACGCTCTGCTGTACGCGCATCACGAATGAGCAGGCCAAGTTTTTTTGTACGAATTGTGAGTTGGGCAGTGTTCATGATAATACCTCTGTAATTAATAACCTAGCGTATGCAAGCGCACAAGATGCATAGATTATAGCAGAGTGTATCAACGCCGCGAACTGGATTTGTTTACGGAGCCTGGTGCGAAAACATCGGCACCAAGTTTATAGCCAGCCGCTTCAAGGCGGGGTGTGAAGTTGGGACGGATACCAGTTGCCTGAAGATCGCCCAATACTTTTCCATTAATATCCACGCCCGTTTGATTGAATTTGTAAATATCGCTGAGTACGATGATCTCCCCTTCCATACCAGCCACCTCGGTTACAGAGGTAACCTTGCGCTGGCCATCTTTAAGACGCGTTTGCTGCACGATCAGATCAATGGCGGAAGAAATTTGCTGGCGCACCACTTTAAGCGGCAGATCCATACCCGCCATTAATACCAATGTTTCCAAACGGGAAAGAGCATCACGCGCCGAGTTCGAATGGACGGTTGTCAGCGAGCCATCATGGCCTGTGTTCATTGCCTGCAACATATCCAGAGCTTCGCCGCCGCGCACCTCTCCAACCACAATGCGGTCTGGGCGCATACGCAGGGAATTCTTTACCAGATCACGGATGGTAACCGCGCCGCGGCCTTCTGCATTGGCTGTCTTTGTTTCCAGACGCATGACATGATCTTGTTGAAGCTGTAATTCAGCCGCATCTTCGATCGTCAGAATACGTTCATCCTCAGGGATAAAACCAGACATGACGTTCAAAAGTGTGGTCTTTCCAGAACCCGTACCACCTGAGATCACAATGTTGAAACGCGCTTTTACGCAGGCTTGTAAAAAATCGGCCATTTGCCTGCTCATTGAACCGTAATTAATGAGATCTTCCACCTTTAATTTATCTTTACGGAATTTACGAATGGTAAGAGATGGGCCGTCAATTGCAACGGGGCGTACAACGGCATTTACACGCGAGCCATCGGGCAAACGCGCATCCACAGTTGGAGAGTCTGCATCAACATGGCGGCCGAGGGGAAGGACAATGCGCTCAATGATACGAACGACATGATCGTCATCATCAAAAACCACATTGCTTTTGGTGAGCTGGCCTTTCTTCTCAACAAACACTTTCTTTGGGCCATTCACCATGATCTCTGAAACATCAGGGTCATCAAGCAGGGATTGAATAGGTCCATATCCAAGCAGGTCATTGAGCACCTGGCTGAATATTTCCTTTTTCAGATCTTCTGGAAGTTTTAATTGAGTTTGTTCAAATACGCGGACAATATTTTCTTTAACAAATGTGTTGCGGTGCGCAGAAGCCACCCCTTCCATCTCAAGCGCACGCATTAAATTATCAACCAGGTATTTTTTGAGTTTGATCAAATCCTGGCTGGTTAGTCTCTGGGGGCCGCCATTGGGGTTTAGAGTATTCATCCACCCGCCATCTTGATTTCTTCACCCTCTGCAGGCATGATCCAAACGATCTGGTCTCTTTGAACAGCAAGAAATGCGCTGGTAAAGATGACCTTCCCATTGGCATCATAGATGCTGGCATTGGTAACGGCCGTAAAACGTTCATTGTTTTCCAGCTCATCCTTCAAACGCTCTCCCTGCCGCACATGCACAAGGCCGCGGATCAGGTGGGTTGTAGTTTGCATAACAGAAGGCACAGCCACTTTCGTGACCACGTCCGTGTAAAATTTTCCCTTTTCATCATATTCAATTGTCATAATATCACTCCCGAACTTTGGAATTATGTAAGTTTATTCCATTCGTGATTTCTGCGCCAGTGTTGTCATTTCCCTGGCTGCATCCATAAACACCACCGAGGCAGTGTCTGTGGGGAATTTCAATATGAAAGGCTGATGCTGGTTATTGGCCAGGGAAAAATTACTCCCCAAATATGGGACCATGATCCTGATCGGGATTCCAAGCACCTTTTCAGCGTCACTTTTGCTTGCTCCTTCCAGACCAACGGCACGATTCAGGATCGGATAGATACTATTTTCATTAACTTTTTTGCTTCGAAGATAATCCATCAATATTTTTGTAAGGCCAATGGAACCCATATCTGTGCTCACGATCAGCGTAAGCAGGTCTGCATGCTGAATAAGCGGCAGGCTTATCTTGGACAGCGATTTTCCAAGATCCACCAATACATAATCATAAGCTTGCTTCATGGAAGCAACAATATCCCAAATACGCAATACATTTAAATAATTACTACTTTCAGGGTCTGGTGATCCTGAAAGTAGTCTAAAATTCCACAGTTTCATTTCTGCGAGCTGTTCTTGAAAAAATTCTGGGGTCGTCTCAGTGGGGAGCAGATCTGCAACAGTGACTATATTTTGACTGCCTTCATAACCGACAAGCGGCCCGATCGACCCAGTTGGAAGCACCAGATCGACGACAGCCACACGCGCTTCAGGTTGATTCTTTGAAATAGCCATGGCAATGTTCGCACAAAGAGACGATGTCCCCACTCCACCTTTTGCGCTCGTGAACACGATCAATAAACCACCCTCTTTTGCTGTTGCTGCTGTAACACCCAACAAGCGATCCACGGCTTCATTCAGCAACGGGACCGCCTGCCCCGACTTTGTTATATATTCATTAAACCCTGCATCCAAACAGGATTTAATTCTCATCACACTCGCATCGCCGCTTAAAGCGATCAAAGGCATGTTGGCCGAACGGGAATCCTGTCGCAGCTTGATCGCGAGGTCTTCCCCTTTCAGATCAGAGATCGTCGGGTCAACAATAAGCAGATCAGGACGATCACGCCATGCAGAAATTAATCCTTCCTTACCAGAGCCCGCCTGAATAATTTCATATTTTTTTTCAATCAGATTGCGTGCAATGAAATTACGGCTCGCAACATCTGCATCAATGATCAGTATCTTTTTTTCAGGCATAACTCTCACTTCCAGGAATATTTCGTGTTATGTCTCAAGCGGTGGCATCAAATATCCCAGGCCTGAGCGTGTAACAATATGGTGTGGATTGTGCGCATCTTCCTCCAATTTCTGGCGTAAACGCGCAATACTTACCCACAAAATTTCTTTATCATTCTTATACTCCGCCCCCCACACACTGGTTAACAAATCTTCAGAGGTGAGTATCTTGCCAATGTTGTGCGCAAATTGCAGCAGGAGACGGTATTCCGTAGCCGAAAGCGACACGGGTTCCTCAGCAACCCAAACCTCTGCACGTGCGAAATCGATCTTAAGATTATCGTGCGTGAAAAAGCGGGCCTGACCCGACTCAGCAGGAGGCTGGGCACGGCGCAAAACTGCTCGAACACGAGCCAGCAACTCTGTAGCTGAAAACGGTTTAACTAAATAATCATCTGCGCCGAGGTCCAGGCCGCGCACGCGATCCTGCTCCTCCCCTCGCGCGGTAAGGATCACAATGGGCACATTCGAGAACTCGCGCAAACGCTGACAAACACCAAAACCATCCAGCCGAGGCATCATCACATCCAACAACACAAGATCAATTGGCTGTGCAGAAAAAACCTCAAGCGCCTGTACGCCATCCTGTGCAGTGGATACTTCGTACCCCTCAGTCCGCAGGTTTGCCTCCAAGAGACGCAAATAGCGGGGCTCGTCATCCACGATCAAAATTCGCTTGGCCATACAATTCTCCTTGCTAACAAAAAATAAATGCAGGTCAAAGCGTTGGATCTGTAGGCAACTCAATAAAAAAAGTTGTACCTTTGTCCAACACTGACTCTACCCAAATCTTACCATGGTGTGCCATAACAATTTGCTTGCAAATATATAGCCCTAATCCAGTACCTGTAACGGTTCGCTCACCAGGTACACGATAAAAACGTTCAAAAAGAAACGGTAAAAAGTCCTCTGGAATCCCTTCCCCTTCATCTGCAATCGCAATTCGCACCTTATTGCCTGCAAGAGAAGTGGTAATGGTCAACTTTGAACCAGGCGCATATTTAATGGCATTACTAAAAAGATTCTCAAACACTTGCGAAAGACGCACCCCATCTCCGCGAATAGGCGGAAGAGGCGGGCCATCAAACACCACCTGTAGATCTGGGTGATGCGTAACCACGCGGGTTGTCACATCGCGCACCAATGCTTCAAGGCGAATCGGCGAGAATTTAAATTGCAGGGTCTTGCTTTGCAAACGGGCAGACTCCAACATATCCTCGATCAACCTTGTCAAACGATCCGCCTCTTCATCGATGATCATCAAAAATTCACGCTGGGTCGCCTCGTCCCAGGAAGTATCCTGACGCAAAAGGCTTGTGCTATATCCTTTAATAAAACCAAGAGGCGTACGAAGTTCGTGCGAAATAGTGGAAACAAAATCATCCTGCAAACGCATCTGTCTTTGCACAGAATCCAATTCAGCACGGGCCTTTTGCAAATCCCTGCGTTCAAGCAATGCTGCTGCCCAAAATGTTTGCAGGGAAGCCAGATGAATATGAGATTCTAAATATTGCGGCCCACCAAAGCGGACAAAAACCAATGCCCCGCTTAATTTTGCGCCAATATAAAGAGGAAAACCCAAAAGGGATGCTTGCGCAAGACGATCCGCTTCGCTCCCCTCCGGAGCAGGTTCGCTTAAGACCATCTTTTGCCTTAAGAGAACATTATTTGCCACCCGCTCTCCCCAGGCAGATTCAGCCTCTGCTGTTTTTCCCCGTCCCACAGCGCGAGCGTAGACAACGTCCAACCCATTGGTGTGTGGATCTACGATATAGATCGCGACATTGTCAAAAACAAAAGCGCCGCGCAGAGATACGAACAACGTATCCAACGCGGCCTTCCAATCCTGCTTATCCTGCACTTCCTGAAATATGTCGTACAACGAGGAAAGAGTTTTTGAATCCATGAAACCTCAATCGAGCACTGCAAGCAGCGGGAATTTAAACGCCGTACCTTTTCCTTCCACTGATTGTACATCCAATAAAGATCCGTGCGCCTCCACAATTTGACGCACCAGCGAAAGCCCAAGCCCAGTCCCACCATAATGCCTCGTGGATGAGCCATCCAATTGATGGAAGGGTTCAAATATCTCTGTCAAACGATCGGAAGGAATTCCAATACCCGTATCGGTAACGGAGATCATCACCAGATTATTCCCCTCTTGACTAATTGTGAGAACAACACTTCCACCCGAAGGTGTGAATTTAATACCATTGTCCAAAAGTTGATTAACTACCCAGCCGATCTTCTCAGCATCCGCCTGCACAAACGGGATGCCGTCTCCCGTGGACACGCTTACCTTTACGCCGCGCTCTTCCGCTTTTGCCATGGCTGATTTTGCGATCAAAGTAACCAGCCTGCGAATATCCATCTTCTCCAATTTCATACTCATTTCACCACGCGTGGCCAGTGAGAACATGATCAGATCTTCGATCATTCCCTCAAGACGCGCTGTGGCCCGTTGACTGACTTGCAAGGCGTGGAGTTGTTCCTCTGAAATTCCTCCCAGAGATTCTGTAATCAGTAACTCAAGATAGCCTTTCACATGGGTAAGCGGAGTACGCAACTCGTGCGAAATATTCGCCACAAAATTGGCCTTCATCTGGCTCAACTCGGAAAGACGCTGCAGAGCCTCATTTAATTCAGAGGTACGGTCTTTGACCCGCTGCTCCAAATTACGGTTGGAGGCTTGCAGCGCAGAACGTAATTGAAGAATTTGTTCAGTAACCACCTGATCAAGTGAATCACGGTCAAGTAAATTCAAATCCATCAAAGCCTGCCCTAGCAGACAATGCTTATCCTGTGCAAGCTGCTCCTGTTGATAGGCGAGCGCCTTGCGAAGATCGGCTTCAGAGATCAATCCCTTCTGAACGATATATTCGCCCAGACGCGGGATGAGCATTTCAGGGGTTAGCTTTGGTTGATTTATCATTTTTTTATTCCTGCAAGACCCACTCTCCATCGATCATGGTTGCGGAGGATCGCATGGTCAACAGATCATTGGGATCTGTTGAAAAAATATCTTCATCCAATACTATTAAGTCTGCCAGATAATTCTCTGCCAGTTTGCCAAGGCGATGTTCTGCGTTGGCGGCGTAGGCGGCGCCCACAGTGTAAGCGGACAATGCTTCAGTGAGGGTCAATTTTTGTTCGGGGTACCAGCCTTCGGCGGAGGGTGAACCGTCACTTCGTCTGCGTGTGACGGCGGCGTGCAATCCTAAAAATGGATTCGGCGATTCGACAGGTGCATCCGATCCGAAAGCGAGCACTGCGCCGAAGTTCAATTGGGAGCGCCAGGCATAGGCCAATGCAGAACGATCTCCCCAAAAACGATCTGCGGCATGCATGTCGGACGGCGCGTGAATGGGCTGCATCGATGCAATGACATTTAATTTCGCGAGCCGCGGCGCATCATCAGGATGCAGGATCTGCACATGTTCAATGCGATGACGCAAATGCGGCAGACCCTTTTCGGTTTCGTATTTACGAAGTTGTTCATAGGCATTGAGCACTTCATGATTGGCACGATCGCCAATGGCATGAACGGTCATGCTCAGGCCAACATCGGCGGCCTTGCGGCAATGCTCAAAAAGTTCTTCGCCATCCATGTTGAGGATACCTTTGTTGTTCGGCTCATCAGCATAGGGTTGAAACATCGCGGCGGTGTGCGGACCCAACGCCCCATCCATAAAAGCCTTAACGGAGCCGATCCACAACCATTCATCGCCAAAGCCTGTGCGCAAGCCAAGCTCATTGGCATGTTCCACACTTTCAACAGGGATGTTTTTATTTACTCTTAATTTTAGTTTATTACGAACGCGCAAGGATTGCAAAGCCATAAAAGAATCACGGCGGTCAAAATCATGAACGCCCGTGAGGCCCATCTTCCACAAAATAGGCTGGGCGCTTTCAATGGCAGTTTCAAGTTCATTCAGGGTTGGCGGCGGAACTGTTTTACCAACCAGCTCCATTGCGCTTTCAAGAAAGATGCCCGTGGCGTTTCCTCTTTCATCGCGCTGAATTGTGCCGTTCTTCGGGTCTGGAGTTTCATTCGTTATTTTTGCGGCATTGATCGCCGCAGTATTTGCCCAGCCTGCATGCAGAGATTTGGCTGTGAGATAAACAGGATTATTCGGGGCCGCCGCATTCAACTCAGCCAGCGTGGGCCACTCGCCCGTTGACGACCATTCATTTTGATTCCAACCATGCCCCAGCACCCACTCACCAGGTTTGGTATTTTGCGCACGCTCTGCTACACGGCGCAGGCACTCCTCTTTTGTCTTCGTTTCGCAATCCACTTTGGTAAGCCCAAGCGAATAATATTGAAGATGAAGATGGGCGTCGGTCATGCCTGGCAAAATAGTTTTGCCTTTCATATCCTGCTTTTCCACTTTGCCATGCGCGAGACTTTCCAGTTTATCTTTTTCGCCCACAGCGATCACTTGCGAACCCGCGATCAAGATCGCAGATGCAATTGGATTTTTTTCATCAAGTGTATGAATTTTTGCATTGTAGAGGAGTTTCATTTTGTTCTCCATATTGGAAAAGACACGGCCCCGCCCTTTGTTTATCAAAGAGCAAGGCCGTGTCTCTAAATACAATTAGGTCAATTTATTCAAAAGTGAATCAAGCTCTTCATCTGAATAATAATAGATGGTGACCGTTCCGCCCTTTTTCCCATACTTCAATGCGACTTTGGTTCCGAGGCTCTTCTGGAGTCTCTTCTCCACATCGCTTACATCCGCGCTGCGAACTGGTTTGGCCAACTTGAGCGGTTTCAACCCTGCGAGTTTTCTAACCAACTCCTCCGTCTGGCGGACGCTCAGTGAAAGATTGAGCACCATCTGCAAAGCAGAAGCCTGCGCCTTTTGCGTGGACAATGCCAGCAGTGCGCGAGCATGACCTTCCGTAATTCTGCCATCCACCAAAGATTGTTTAACAGTATCAGCCAGCCCAAGCAGGCGCAGAGTGTTGGTCACAGCTACGCGGCTCTTCCCCACTCGTTTGGCAACCATCTCATGCGATAAACCAAAATCATCCACAAGATGACGATACGCTTCCGCTTCTTCCATTGCATTCAGATCTGAACGTTGAACGTTTTCGATCAACGCGATCTCAAGTAACTCCTGATTATTCGCCTGACGATGAATAACGGGCACGGTCTTCAGACCTGCGCGCTGAGAAGCCTGCAAACGGCGCTCGCCTGCGATCAAGGTAAACGTGCCATCGTTGTTCATCAAAACGATCAACGGCTGGATCACGCCATGCTCACGAATGGACGCAGCCAGATCTGCCAGATCTTCTTCCTTAAAATGAACACGCGGCTGATGCGGGTTGCGCTGGATCAATTCCACAGCCACTTGCTGTACACCACCCGTGTTACCGCTGCTTACAAACGTAGACACAGAACTGGAGGGTTTCCCGCCAGGAATTAACGCATCCAAACCTTTGCCAAGACCTTTTCGCTGAGCCATAACTTGCTCCTTATTTATCTATGTAGAGATCCTTCGCTGCGCTCAGGATGACCTATTTTAGTACCAATACCTAAGCCCGATCGCCTTTTAACAACTCTTTCGCAAGAGCCTCATACGCCAGCGCCCCAACAGACGTGGGTGCGTATTCAGAGATCGGCAAACCATACGAAGGAGCTTCTGCCAAACGCACACTGCGCGGCACAACGCTCTTGAACACCTGATCTGGAAAGTGACGATTCACTTCGGCAACCACATCTGTAGAAAGATTTGTGCGGCTGTCGAACATCGTCAACACCACGCCGCGAACATTCAATTCAGGGAACAAAGCCGCACGCACGCGCTCGATCGTTTGGGTCAACTGGCCCAAACCTTCAAGGGCCAGATATTCGCATTGCACGGGCACGATGACGCCATCGATCGCGGCCATCAAACCATTCACGGTCAACAAGCCAAGTGAAGGCGGACAATCCACCAG
>JAVBXV010000267.1 GCA_030824405.1 Anaerolineales bacterium
GACCAACAACCCAAAGCCTGCAACCAGTGCGGCTGTGCGTTGTGATACGTCCACACTGCGATCTGTTTTTCCTGTATTTCTATTTGTCTTCATGTAAAGATTCCTTTGTTGAATAAGATTGAACGAGAGCAGCGGCATTCCAAGATCACGCACTTTTCTTAGCAACCCATGCAGGGCTGACTGATCAGCTACAGGTCCAGTAAGAAGCGTATTTCCGTCCTCTTCCAGCGTGATGGACATACCTTCAAACCAGTCTGTCCATTGAGGGCGCAGATGTCCTTCAATCCTGATCTGATAGACCATCGCTTGAGCTGGGACAGTTTGTGAAGTGAGTGTGTGTGACATAAAATTGTCTTGTTCCTGTTCGCGTACTGTACAGGAAATATATCGGTGCAAGGCATTACAGCACAGACACTTAAGTGTTATTTGGAGTGTTGTTGAGTCATTATTTTTTTATTTCCCCACTGCCTGCATTCAATTCTTTATATTAAGTCCAACTCTCGGGCGCGGGCAACTGCTTCAGTGCGCCTCTGAACTTGCAGCTTGTCAAATATCTTTCGGTTGTGCCCCTTGACCGTGTCGAGAGCAAGAAAAAGCCGTTTGCCGATCTCGTCGTTTGAAAGTCCCTGCGCAATGAGTTGCAGCACTTCCAATTCGCGCGGACTCAACGGCTCGATCAATTTTGACGGCCGCGCATCTTTGGGCTGAACAAAGGCAGACAGGAGTTTATCCACATAGCCAAACAATGCATGGTCACCGCGTGATTGTTTTTCAATGAACGATCTAAATTCCAACAGCAGGGAGCGCATTGGTTCGCCTTCATTTACAAAGATGCGCACGTATCCTTCTGGGTATGCCAGAGTCAGAGTGCGTTCCAGTGTAGCGAATGCCTGGGATGTGTCACCATGCGCACGCTGAGCAAGAACCGTCGTCATCAGAATTTCGAGTACACTGCCCATTCTTTTTCCATCTTCGGCTGCTTTCAAGAGACGTTCCAATAATCCCAACGCATCAAGAATGGAGCGCTCTTCCCGATTGCTCTGGTATTCGGCGATCAACACCTGCGCCAGGGTGATATGTTCGAACTCGTGCAAGTAACTGGGTTCATCGTGAATCGAAAGTTCATGCTCGCGCACCCACTTCTGCGCTTCGGATAATCGTCTCTGCTTGAGATAAATTCTGGCTTTCATAGCATCAACAGGGCGCGTGTATGGGATCGGAGTGCTGACATAAGAACGTTTGGCATCGTCCCAAAGACTGAGTGCAGTTTCGAGATCACCTTCAGATTCTTTCAAGCGTGCCAGTGCGGAGTACTTGCGATAGGGCCAATCCACCAGTGTGGATTGTTCGCCAAGCTCCAGACTTTTTTGAAGATGCTGTGCGGCAGAGTCATCATCTCCCATTTCATGAGACAACATTGCCAATCCCAAATAATGATGTGACGTGATTCGTTGCGCTTCTTTTTCGTGCGCTGAAGCAAGCTGTAAAGATTGCTGATAAGTGTTGATCGCTTCACGCAGAGACCCCTGCGCTGTCAGGATATCCGCTTTTCCAGACCCGCTGGCAATCGCAAAAATAAAATTGCCAGCTTTCTGTGAACTATCGATCCAATCACTCATGAATTTGCAGGCCGCATCCAAATCACCACTGGCCCAATATGTGCTGCCCAGCATGATCGTGGCTTGAGCGCGCATGAAATGGTTTTCTTTGGGAGTGAGGCTGACCGCCAGTTCCGCATACTTTGCTGTGGCAGAAAAATCACCTCGCGTTTGAGCATTGTAGGCACGGGCAAACGCGATCCTGGCAGGCAGTAACCGAAACTGGTCTTCATCCACAACAACTATCTCATCAGGTGAACCTTCCAAACACCGTTCAGCATCCAGCAAACGCGATTCGCTGGCATCCACATTACTGGCATCCATGAACGCCCATCCGATCTGTGTGCACAACACTGGACGAGAACGGATCACGCTCTCTGGTAATTGCTTCACCCACCCAAGCCATACAGCCGTCTGGAAACTTTCATCCATGCCTTGCCAGTATATTTCAGCCAGCCCCGCCGCACGGCCAAAATCTTTGGCGGCGATGGCATGCTGAAAAGCTTCGGCTTCATCACCATTCTTTTCATACCATTCACTGGCACGGATGTGGTATTTGGCGATCTCTTCGGGCGTCAGGCTTTGACTCAACCGCTGAAGCAGCAGATCTCCAAAGAGATGATGATAGCGATACCAACGTCTCTCGTTATCGAGAGAGATGATGAACAGATTCGCGCGTTCAAGATATTCCAAAGTTTCCTGGCCAGAGACAGCCGCATCCTGCAACAGAGCATCGCACAGCGAACCACACAACCGACCGAGAATGGATGTCTGCAACAGGAACTTCTGAATATTTTCAGGCTGTTGCTGCAAAACTTCTTCAAGCAGATAATCTAAAACGAAATGATGCGCCCCAGTAAAAGATTGGATAAAACTGGAAGCATCGTGATGTCCATGTATGGAAAGCGCAGCCAATTGCAAACCAGCGATCCAACCTTCGGTGCGCGTCTCCAGCGCAGTGATGTCATCTGCTGAGAGAGTCAGCCCCATCACACGGTTGAGAAAGTCAGCGGCCTCGGCAGGGGTAAAACGCAGATCAGCGGCACGCAATTCAGTGAGTTGACCGCGAGCACGCAAACGCGCCAAAGGCAGCGGCGGGTCTTCACGAGTGCCAATCACCAGGTGCATCTGCGGAGGCAAGTGCTCCACCAGAAAGATCAACGCCTGATCCACCAGTTTCGAATCGATCTCATGGTAATCATCAAGGACAAAGATGAAATCATTTGGAATGGCCGCAATTTCATTGAGCAGAATGGTCAACAGTGATTCTATGGAGGAAGGCTGGGGTGATTGAAGCGCGCCCAATACACCAGAGCCAACATCCGCGGCAAGTGTCTGCAAGGCCGCAACGAGATACGTCATGAAGCGCACAGAATCGCCATCCCCTTCATCCAGCGATATCCATGCCACTGGCCGCTTGCAACCAGCCACCCATTCACTCACCAACGTAGTCTTACCAAAACCTGCCGGGGCAGAGATCATCGTCAACTTGCGCCCGCGTAAACTCTCATTCAACCGTTCCATTAATCGAGGGCGAAGAACAGCCTTGGGCCGAGGCAGGGGAATATGCAGCTTGGTCGCTAAAATGGGCGCAGACATAAATCCATTATAAGGTGCATGCACAAATTACGCGCTACACACCGAAGACCATGATAGGATGAAGAAAATTTTTACCGATCCAAAACACAAACCCAATATCGGAGTTCAAACATCATGCGGCCTAGAACAATCCTTCTCTTTCTTCTTTCCTCTTTAATCACGGGATGTATACCCGCCTCCATCGCCCCGACGCCTGCTCCTGTTTCGACAGAAGAATCCACGCTCACACCTCTCCCTGATTCTCAGCCCAAAGATTGGTGGCATCCCACCGCAGGCCTCACCTGGCAATGGCAGATCAACGGCGCCGAAATCGACACCTCCATCGAAGCCGATGTCTACGACATTGATCTCGAAGTTGACCAGATCATCATTGACGAATTACATGCCAAAGATCGAAAAGTGATCTGCTACATCAGTGTTGGCTCATGGGAAGATTGGCGGCAGGACAAAGATCAATTCCCCGCTGAAATTCTTGGCAATGACTATGAAGGCTGGCCTGGTGAAAAGTGGCTCGACATCCGTCAGATCGAAAAGCTCGCGCCAGTCCTGCGCGCCCGCCTGGACTTGTGCAAAGCCAAAGGCTTCGACGCAGTGGAACCCGACAACATGGAAATCTACACCAACGACACAGGCTTCCCGCTCACCTATGCTGACCAGTTACAGTTCGCCCTCTGGCTCGCAGACGAAGCCCACCAACGCGGACTCGCCATCGGGCAAAAGAATGCAGCAGATCAAGTCGCAGAACTCGTCGGCGTGTACGATTTCGCCATCACCGAAGATTATTTCTACTACGAGGAAGCCGAAGCGATGCTTCCCTATATCGAAGCAGACAAACCCGTCTTCGCCGCCGAATACACAGACATGGACGGTAACTTTGCCGCCTTCTGTGAGCGATCAAAACAACTCAACTTCAGCACCATCTTAAAAAATCGCGAACTCAATGCATGGGTCGAATTCTGTAAATAAACACAGGAACGAGAAGCTATAATCGGGCATTCCTACGAGGAAAATTTCATGGCAAATCAAAATAAATCAGCGCATGTGATCGGCGTAGGGATTGTTATCAGGAGAGCTCGATGAGCGAAGCAAGAAAAAACTTTTTAGAAGGAGCCCGCGCCGAAGTCCCGCTATTGATCGGCGTGTTCCCATTTGGCATGATCTACGGCGCACTGGCCATCAACGCGGGGTTATCCACCACCGCCGCACAACTCATGTCATCGATCTTATTTGCTGGGTCATCGCAATTTGTCACAGCGCAGCTCACCCATGATGTCACCCCCGCCGCAGTCATTATCCTGACCATTGCCGTGGTGAATGTACGTCACATGCTTTACAGCGCCTCGCTTGCCCCCCACCTCAAAGACCTTTCCATCAAGTGGAAGATCCTGCTTTCCTATTTATTAACAGATGAAGCCTATGCGCCCAGCATTATTAACTATGAAAAAGAAGGCATCCACACTTACAAGCACTGGTTTCTATTCGGCGCGGGGTTTTCATTGTGGTTCATCTGGCAGATCAGCACAGCAGTTGGAATTCTTCTGGTCGGGTTTCTAACCAACAACGACATCCTCAAAGCCATCCCTTTGGATTTCGCCCTGCCGCTCACTTTCATTGCCATGGTGGTTCCCGTACTAAAGAATCGCGCCATGATCGCATCCGCACTTTCAGCGGGGCTGGTTGCAGTGCTCGCCTTTAGCCTCCCCTATAAACTTGGCCTGATCCTCGCGGCATTAACAGGCATCATCATCGGCACCTTGCTGGAGGAAAAGAAATCCTCAGGGAGCACGCTGTGAATATTTGGCTAATCATGATCGCAGGTGGGTTGATCACGTTTGGGATGAGATTTTCGCTCATTTATTTGTTTGGCAGGTTCGAGGTCCCAGAAACGATGCGGCGCGCACTTCATTACGTCCCGCCCGCGGTTCTCTCCGCGATCATCTTCCCTGAATTATTTTTTCAGAATGGCAGCATCGCCCTGACCCTCGCCAACACGCGGTTGATCGCAGGGCTGGCCGCGATCCTTGTAGCCTGGTTTAGCAAAAGCACATTACTAACGATCATCGCTGGCATGGTTGTATTATTGCTTCTGCAATTGTTATAAAAAGATCCGCAGCCTGGGCTGCGGATCTTTCATCAAATATAAATTAGAAAGACCTGATTTCCCCCGGCCTCTTTGGCGCGCGCCACCGCCTGTTGTGATTTATCAACCATCAGATCAATATCTGTGGATGTATTAATATGAGACGCAGATGCGATTCCTGCGCTGATCTTCACACTCAACGGCGCTTCATTCTGGACCTCAACACGGGTGCCGCGTACTCCGGCAATGATCCTGTCTGCGATCTTTTCCGCGTCCGCGCCGATCACGCCAGTGACAAGAATAACGAACTCATCACCACCCGCCCAATGACCAATGCAATCATAAGGACGGCTCTTCTCGCGGATCGATTGCGATACCACCCGCAAAACATCATCACCCGTGGCGGGGCCAAATGTATCGTTGATCGTCTTGAAATTATCAATATCCAACGTGATCAAACTCACAGGCTGCGATGCACGGCGGGCACGCTCCATCTCCCCCGTGGACTGGCGGAGAAATGCATTTTGATTCATGAACCCTGTCAGCGGCTCGAACAAGGCTTGCGCCTCAAGCTGGTCACGCACCACCGCAAGGTTGCCCGCCAAAGACAGAATGCGCTCCGCCATTTTCACACGGTTCTTTAGATCCTGCGCCTTGAACGGCCTGCTAAGAACATCATCAACCTGCAGAGACGTGAGGTCATCGTCCATGGGTTTTTCGCTGGTGATTAAAATATAAACGGGGCTGGAAAGCGCCACTGCACGGATGCGGGGAACGAATTGTTTTTGTTTTATGTCGCTCGTATCCCAATTCGCGATCAAAAACCGCACCTCCCCAGATTGAACAGGAGCCCATGCCTGCTCAACAGAAGTAATGTTGAACAGCGTGTACCTGTCGCTGGGCAAGGCACTTTGGATCAAAGCAAGTTCTTTGAGGTCGTTCTCTAGCACCAGTATTTTCATTGGGCACCTATGCGTTAATTATAGCAGGATGTCTGCCATAGGAATCCAATTCAAGGTTTTAATTCTGGATTTAATATGCAACTTTCAAGCCTGCCAAAAGCCCGATGCTGTTGTGTTGACAAAGCCCTCATCCCATAGTAATATTTGCCCCGCTCTATCCACAACGCCGAGGTAGCTCAGTGGCAGAGCAGGGGACTCATAAGCCCTTGGTCGGGAGTCCAAATCTCCCCCTCGGCACTAAAAAAGGTCACCAGTCATTGGTGGCCTTTTTCTTTTGGTACATCAACGCTTTTGTTTGTCAGGGAAAGGAGCCAGTTGCACATAGCCTTCGCCCAGTTTGTCGATGATCTTTTCGATCCGCTTCGTTGTCTTTTTATTCAAAGGCAGTATTTGCTGTAAATACACTTCCCCATAAGGCGTCAGTGCCAACAGAGATTCGACTGCGTAGATCGCGTTGGAATCAGCGGGATCAGGCGTATGAAAAGGGACCAGATAATCGTCGCGGCTCTCGAACATCATTTTTCGCCACCATCTCTCAAAGGAGGGATATTTTTTGTCGTCAAGCAATTCTTTCAACAAGATGGAAAAATATTTTTTAGAGCGCACCCGCATGGAACGGCGCCGAAAATACCGCGCATTAATTAAACTGTATTTATCCCATGCTTCCTTGCCCATTAAATCCTTGAAGTTTGATTCGGCATGAAAAACATAGCGCATCTGGTTGTAACCGCCAACAACATTCTCAGCATTTAGCAGCAGGGACTGGGGGATATCATAAAAGCCAAGCAGGCAGCGATTGACCAGGAGCACATCACAGAATGAGTCCGTAACCAGAACAGGCAATGCAATCCGCCCTATGTGTTCTCCCAGTTCACTGATAAAAGACTGGGGATTAAACTTCTTTATCAGGTTTTCATCTTCCTTACGAAGTGCATCAATATCCGCCACCCCATTGGCTGCGAATAAAAACTCCTGTCTTTCCAGGGTGGTCAGGCGAAAGCCGTCCGCCAGTTTCACCAATACGTCGTCCTTTAATAAAGATCTTCTTGCACCGCGCTCAATATTACTAATGACAGATACATCCATGCCTGATTTCTCAGCCAATTCCAGCTGTGTCCACTTCATATCATCACGTAAAGATGCCACCAGAGCGCCGAATTCGAAACGATTCATTATGTCTCCCTTTTTCCAATAAATGAAGTATATCTACAAATCCAACAATAAATCCCACAAACAGAGAAAATGCCTTAGCGATTATAAGAGATTGTAAAAAAATAAACTCGAAAATATTTTCGAGCATACTCACAAATATTTACAGGGAATATATGACGATTTTTTTTGACATTTACAGTAGGGGGGAGATAATAACACCTATATTTAAGTTTGATGTAACAAAAAAACCTGGCCATACATTGCAGCCGAGAGCATGGGTCTATAAGGGGAAACGCCTCGGAAATTATTAAAATGGGGCAGTCCAAAAAGACTGCCCCAAGGGGTTTAATCCGCTCTATTGGGCGGTTTTTTGCTTAATGTAAATGAATATGACATATTACAGATGACAAAGCATATGTATCTGTAATATCATGAAAACATCCAGTAATCGGGAGGCTGCTTTGAAACGTCTTCGCGTCTTATTACCAGTTTGTATTTTTATTTTTTTTAGCGCCTGCGGCGTGGACAGTGTACAAGTCCCAAACGATACGGGTACAGCCGTCGCTTTAACACAAACAGCCACCGTACAGCCTCCCACCACCACAAGTACGCCAAATCCCGATGAAGCCAAGATCGTCGAATGGCTGAATGAATATCTAAACTCCATAGATGGTTTACAACAGACTTTTGATGTTAAATTCCAGGTGGGAGATGTTTTCTTTTCAAATGGAATAGCGAATACGCCGCTCACAACTTTTCGATTGGATACACATTGTGAGTGTGCAAATAACCAGTCTTGCTGTACGCCTGAGCGAACGTTTGTGATGATCATGTGGGCAATGAAGAATCGCGGAGACAAGATCATCGAACAGGTGCCTTCCAGCGTTGTCGATATACAGGTAGTATGCTTTGACCATGGAACCCAGGTGGGAATGGTAGTAGCCAGTTGGCAGGACGTGAAAGATTATATTTCTGATAGAATCAATGGGTACCAGCTTGGCTCACGAGCACGTACAATTTCATTTTCTCAATAACCCTCCTTCATGCAAATCGATATCAACAGACTGGTCCGCGCGAAAAGACGGACCATAGCAATCATCATTGAAAGGGATGGCAGCCTAACTGTTCGCGCGCCAAGGCGGGCAACTCTCGGGGATATTGAGAAATTCGTCCACGAAAAAATGGATTGGATCCTGCGCACACGTGAAAAGGTTAAGTCGTCCATTATTGAAACACCAAAAAAGAAATATACCGAAGAGGAACAGTTCCTGTATCTGGGGAATTTATATGAACTGCGCCTCGTTCCGCCGCAAAGACCTGCCCTGAAATTTGACAATGGATTCACGCTGGGAAACACCGCACAACCGCGGGGTGAAATGGTATTCACCAAGTGGTACAGGGAACAGGCTTCCCTGGTGATCGCCGAACGCGTTTCGAATTTTTCAAAGCAATATGGCTTCACCCCAAACCAGGTGAAGATCACTTCGGCAAAGACGCGCTGGGGTTCCTGCAGCGGCAATGGAAACTTGAATTTCACCTGGCGTTTGATCATGGCGCCTCTCGAAGTAGTGGACTATGTAGTAGTGCATGAGTTGGTTCATTTACGTGTGAAGGATCATTCACGAAACTTTTGGGGGAATGTAGAAGGGATCATGCCCGAGTATAAAATGCACAGGAAATGGTTAAGAGAAAATGGCGGCAGGCTGGGCTTATAATCATTAAGATCGAGCAGGCTGAAGCGGAGAAAGAAGCGGGGGTTTTATCCATAAGGCAGAATCCAACAACCAGGATTCTGTGTGGGATGTAGGTTTCATGCGTAAGTCAAAATTGGCATAATGTTTTTTCTTATGCTGCTTTTACTGGAGATTTTATGACTATGAAAACAACCAAACCTCAAATTGAAAAAAATTCCACGTCTTTCAGGGAAGACGAAACACACTATCGCAGGCTTTTCGAGGAATCGCCCATCTCTCTATGGGAGGAGGATTTTTCGGAGGCAAAGACCTATCTAAACCAACTGAAACAGGACGGGGTAACAGATCTTCAAAAGTATTTCAGGGAGCATCCCGATGCCGCTGCCGAACTGACAGGCTTGATCAAGGTTTTAAATGTAAACAAGGCTACGCTGAAAATATTCGAAGCTGACAGCAAAGAAGAAATGCAGGGGGGATTAAAAAAGATCGTGGGGACAGGTTTTACAGAGCAAATAATTTCCTTTGTGGAAAAAACAAATATTTTTTTCTGGACAGGCGACACCAGGACCCTGAAAGGAAAAAGACTACATATTCAACTCCACATTTCTGTGCTGCCGGGGTTTGAAGAAAGCCTGGGAAGGGCCATTGTTTCGATCATTGACATAACAAGTCTTAAACAGGCGCAGGAGGAGATCACCCATTTATCATCCTTCCCTTTACTGAATCCAAACGCGGTATTGGAGTTTGACTTGAACGGCAAGGTCAACTTCTGTAATGCGGCAGTCTGGTCGATATTGGCTGAACAAAATCTGGAAGACCCACAGGTGTTTTTGCAAGAACCTCTGGAAACGCTAAAAGATATTGAAAAGTCTGACAGTAAATTTTTAAACCGTGAAATTGCAATAGGCAGGCTCATCTTTACAGAGACCATTCAACTCATCTCTTCGCTCAATGTTATTCGGGTGTACGCAACCGATATTACAGATCGCAAACTGGCCGAAAAAGCTTTGATGGAAAGCGAGGAAAAATTCCGCTCGATCATTGAGCAGGCGCATGAAGGGATGGCATTAACCGATGAGCAGGGAAGTATTATTGAGTGGAATCGCGCTCTGGAAGAAATGACAGGCATCAGCCAGGTTGAAGCGAGGGGCAAGTCGCTTTGGGATCTGCAAAAATCATTATCCCCTGAAGGAAGAATCACCGATATACAGACCGAACAGACCAGGAGCCTGATCCTTAATGCACTGAAACACGGCGGGGAAATACTTTCAAAGGGATTTGCTGAAGTAGAAATTGAAACGCGCAAAGGGGAAAGAAAATTTATTTCACAAATGGTCTTTCCAGTAAAGACCGAAAAGGGACACCGCCTGGTTTCTCTCATTCGGGATCTGACAGAAAAAAAGATGGCCGAAGACGAAGCACACAGAAGCAACGAAAGGTATCAGAGCATTGCTGAAGATATGCCTTTGATGATCTGCCGTTTCAAACACGATGGAACGTTGACGTATGTCAATACGTATTATTGCCAGTATTACAAAGCCAGCGAAGATCAACTGATCGGAAAAAATCTGTTTAGCATGGTACCAGAATCAGAGCAGGAGTTTGTTAGGAACAATTATCTTTCCCTCACTCCTGAAAAACCTTTCACCACCTACGAGTTCAAGGTTTCTGACATGGAGGATGGTATTGAACGCTGGCAAAAATGGACAGACCGCGCACTTTTTGACAAGAACGGTGAAGTGATCGAGTTTCAATCCCTTGGGGAAGACGTTACAGAACGTAAACATGCAGAACAGATGCTCAGGGAGAGTGAGGCGCGTTTTCGTTCCTTGATCGCCAATGCAGGCGACATGATCGTGGTGATCAACGCCGAAGGGGTCATCTCTTTCGCAAGCCCATCTTTTGAGAAATCTCTTGGCATCACACCACAGGATGCACTGGGAAAAAACTTCATGGAATGGGTTCACCCTGACGATCTTCCTGAAGTGAAAATTGCATTGGAAAGCCGCATTAAAACCCCAGGGACAGCGGCTGAACGCATCAAAGTGCGCGGAAGACACAACGATGGTTCATGGCGTTATCTGGATGCATTGGGAACCACCCTGTTGGACGATCCATCGATCAATGGGATCGTGCTCAACATACGAGATGTAACTGAAAATGAAAAGGCTGAAAATGCCCTGCGTCAATCAGAGGAGAGATTCTCAAAAGCATTTCAATCCAGCCCTACTGGAACCGCCATCACTCACATCAAAGACGGCTTGATCATAGATGTCAACAATGCATTTCTGAATATGTTTGGCTATGAACGCGCAGAGGCGATCGGGAAAACCACTCTTGAGCTCAACCTATTTTACGATCATGAAGACCGTGAAGAACTGACGAAGATCCTTCGAGGCAAAGGGGTTGTACCCACTCGCGAATTAAAACTCCAAAAAAAATCTGGAGAACTCATCACCACCCTGATCTCCATCGAATCCATCAAGATCAACAATGAAGATTGCGCCCTGACATCCGTTACAGACATCACCCAAAGAAAATCGATGGAAGACGCATTAAGACAGAGTGAATTCAACTTAAATCATGCACAGGCGGTATCTCACACAGGCAGTTGGAGCCGCGACCTCGTCAATAATGTTCTCACCTGGTCAGAAGAGTCTTATCGCATTTTTGGAGTACCCATAGGCGCTCCCATAAGCTACGAAATGTATCTGGGTTTAATACACCCTGAAGACTATGACTACCTTGCCCCCAAGTGGGAAGAAACATTAAAGAAAAAAATATCCACCTCGTACACGATCGAATACCGTCTCATCGTGAACAACGAGATCAAATGGGTAAGCGAAGAAATAGAAGTGCAATTCGACGCGAACGGAATCCCCACTGCCGTCTTTGGGATCATTCAAGATATAACCAAACAAAGAAGGATCGAACAGGAAAAACAAGCCCTTGCAGAGATCGTACAAGGATTGGCTTTTTCAAAAGACCTGACCGAATTCCTTGGCCGCATGCATCAATCCATAGATCGTGTTGTTCAAGCCAGAAATTTATTTGTCACGCTATACAACGAGTCCACGGGGCTGTTCGAAGATGTCTATTCTGTGGATCAATACGATGGGCCGCTCCCCCCTTCCACCCGCGAAGGCACTCTTACCCGCCACGTTTTTACGACCAGCCAGCCGATGCTGATCACACATGAAAAATTTGATGAGCTTATTTCCACAGGGCAGGCCAAACTTGTGGGAACGAATTTTCAATCCTGGTTGGGTGTCCCCTTAAAAACTGCGGACAAAACCATTGGGGTGATCGTAATACAGGATTACGAAACGCCGAATCTATACTCTGATAAGGATCTGGAATTCCTCGCTTCCATCTCAGGGCAGGTTGCTCTGGCAGTCGAAAGAAAACGTGCCGAAGCTGAAAATGTTCGCCAACTCTCCGAGCTGGAAACCCTGTACGAAAGTGGATTGGCCTTCGGCAGCGCGAACACACCGAAAGAGATCGCGCAAAAAGCTGTTGCAATTCTTGAAAGAAAAATGAACTGGCATCATATTGCCATTCGTCAATACCATGCTGAAACAGACAGCGTGTCATTGATTGCCTTTAACAGACCCGGGCTCAAAGCAAGTGAAGCTGAAGAAGAGATCAGAAACATAGGAAACATCATCAGCAATCCAAACCAGGGATTAAGCGGCTGGGTCGCCAAAAATAAAAAACCCATTCGAGTTCCAAACGTCAAAGCAGACCCAAGATATACAGAAACATTCCCCGGTATCCAATCTGGGCTTTATGTTCCCCTCTTATACGATGAAAATGTAATAGGCTCAGTGGCTGTGGAAAGTGAAACAGAAAACGTATTCACAGAACAGGATGAACGCCTGCTGATCACCCTGGCCGGGCAGGCGGCTGTTTCGATCGAGAATGCAACCCTGTATGAAATGGCACAAAAAGAGATCATCGAGCGTAAACAGGCGGAAAGCGCGCTTCAAAAGCAGACCCAGGAACTGGCTCAACTAAACAATCAACTCGAAAGCCGTGTAAGCGAGCGTACCGCCGAGATCGAGATCACCCGTCAAAGGCTTGAACTTGCCACCAAAGCCGCCGGGCTGGGAATTTGGGAATGGAACATCAACAGCGGGAAATTGTTCTGGGATGCGCAAATGCATAAAATCTATCATGTTGCGCCAGAGACATTCCATGAGACCATGACCGAATTCGTCAATATGGTCCACGAGGACGACCTGACAAAGTTAATGACAATCATCCAAAATGTTACCGAGGGACAGCATCCCTATACAGTGGAGTATCGAGTCATACGCCCGGATCAATCGATATGTCATGTCATCACGCATGGTCTGCTGCTCAAGGATAAAGACGGGAAGCCTGAACGTATCATCGGTATCACGGAAGATATCACTTCACAAAAGCAGGCCGAACAAACCTTGCGTGAAAGCGAGGCCTATGCCCGCCTGCTCTTTGATGCAGCCCCAGACCCGGTCTCCGTTGCAGAAGTGGACGGTACCATGATTGAAGTGAACAAAGCATTTGAACAGCTGCACCACTTAAAGCATGAAGAGATACGAGGCAGGCATATCTCTGCATTAAATATCTTTCCAGCCGAAGAGGTGGAAAAATCAGAGGAATATGTAGCGGCGATCATGCAAGGAAAAACGATGCCGCCTGTTGAGCTTGATTTTCACACTGCGAACGATGGAATTCACGTATTGGAAATGCACTCCTATCCCATTCAGGTAAATGGCAGACCGCTCGTCTTAAGCACCAGCCGTGATATTACCGTACACAAAAAAGCAAAGGATGTGCTCCACATTGCAAATATCGAAATGGAACGCGCCCTGCACATGAAGGATGAATTCCTGGCGAACATGAGCCATGAGTTACGCACACCATTAAATGCAATTCTGGGTATTTCTGAAAGCCTCGAAGAACAGATCATTGGTAATTTAAATGAAAAGCAGTTGAAATACCTGCGTACGATCAACGAAAGCGGCCGCCACTTATTGGAGTTGATCAACGACATTCTCGACCTTTCAAAGATCGAAGCAGGGCGGCTGGATCTAAATGTTGCAGATGTAGATCCAAACCATCTATGCAATTCCAGCCTGCGTATGGTGAAGGAACTGGCCCAGAAAAAAGATCTGAGAATCTCGCTGTCCATGGATGCGCAGGTAACCAGCATCAGAGGAGATGAACGCCGCTTAAAACAGGCTGTGGTTAATCTCCTAAGCAACGCTGTCAAATTCACACCGCAAGGCGGACAAATTGGTCTGGAATTAAAAGGGATTCCACAAGACTCTGTGGTGCAGATCATCGTTTCAGATAATGGGATCGGCATCGCTGAAGGAAAATTAGATCGCCTCTTCAAACCCTTTGTACAGTTGGATTCCAGTCTCTCCCGTGAATACCCCGGTACTGGGTTGGGGTTGGCGTTGGTTGCTCAAATGATTCGGCTGCATGGCGGCGGCGTCGGCGTGAATAGTGAGTTGGGAAAGGGAAGTCGTTTTGTGATCAGCCTGCCATGGGTACAAAACGAGCAGGCTGCTTCAGCGGAAAGAACACCCACAGAACCACGCGCCAAATCACAGTCAGATGGGAAGCGGAAAGGGAAAATCCTGATCGTGGAAGATACCGAGTCGATCAGTTTCCTCTTAAAAGATTACATCAGTCATTTGGGATATGAAGTGATCCTGGCACAAGATGGGATCAACGGCGTAGAGCAGGCAATCAAGGAACAACCAGATCTCATCATCATGGATGTGATGATGCCCGGCATAGATGGGCTTGAAGCCACAAAAAGAATTCGCACGATAAAAAATTTACAGCAGATTCCGATCATTGCGCTCACCGCTCTTGCCATGACTGGCGACCGCGAACGCTGTCTGGAGGCTGGAATGACCGATTACATGAGTAAGCCGATCCAGATGCAGAAGCTTGCAAAGATGCTAACTCTCCACTTAAACCCTCTACAAGATGTTCGATAAGATTTAGAATGTAAATTCGTAATGAGGAGCGCAATATGACCAGTACCATTCTTATTGTTGATGACGAACCCACTGCCCGCCAAACCATCGAATCAATTCTCGAAGGACAAGGCTACCATCTGGAAATGGCTGAAAATGGAATACAAGCCATCGAAAAAGCGCTGTCCATTCTGCCCGATGTCATCCTGCTGGACGTGATGATGCCAGGCATGAATGGATTTGAAGTGTGCCGCCGCATTCGAAGTGAAGCTGTTCTGGCTGAGATCCCCATCATCATGGTGACCGCATTGGACGATAGACAGTCTCTCTTAAGCGGCCTGGATGCAGGGGCTGATGACTACGTCACCAAACCATATGACAGGTATGAGTTACGCGCCCGCTTGTTGGGCATCACACGCCTGAACCGTTATCGCAAACTGCTTGATGAACGCGCAAACATTGAACAGGCGCACACACAACTACTTGAAGCCTATGATGCCACCATCGAAGGCTGGTCGCTTGCGATGGAATTGCGAGACAAGGAAATTGAAGGTCATGCAAAACGAGTCACCGAGCTGACCTTGCGCCTTGGGGAAATGATGGGATTGAGCAGTGAAGAACTCCTCCACATACGGCGCGGCGCACTCCTGCACGATATCGGAAAATTAGGCATACCAGATGCCATCCTGCATAAACCAGCCAGCCTTTCCGAAGAAGAATGGGTGGAAATGAAAAAGCATCCACAATATGCTTATGAAATGATCTCCCCCATCGAATACCTGCGCGCCGCATTGGACATCCCCTTTTGCCACCACGAAAAATGGGACGGCAGCGGTTACCCGCGCGGCCTCAAAGGAGAACAAATTCCACTCGCCGCGCGCATCTTCGCAGTGGTGGATGTGTGGGATGCCGTCACATTAGACCGTCCATACCGCGCGGCCTGGGACAAACAAAAAGCGCTTACCTACATACAAAACGAGTCTGGTAAACATTTTGACCCACAAGTGGTGGAACTCTTTCTTAAAATGATGAATTTATAAAGACAAGCCCTCCCTATTTAAGCAAAAAGACCCATTCATTCAAATGGGTCTTTTTGCTTAAATTTTTGATTTATACTTTGCGATCATGAATGAAACCGCGCAAAAGTATTCAGCTCAATTGAACGATGAATATAAAATAAAAATTCAACAACCTCAAAACTGGCAGGAGCATGAATGGCAAAAACTCCACGGCCATATTGCCCTGCTTGCAAACATTCTTGGCGGGCAGGAAAAATTTATTCAGCGCCTCGGTGAAGTCATCATTGAGCGTACCGACACAGGCACAAGCCTTGGGCTCGCATACAACGGGCGCATAAAATTAAATGCAAAAACGAACTTCTCGGCCTGGTCTGTACTTCACGAGCTCGCCCACGTTTGGGATGCAAAAAACGCGTGGAAATTATCGCAGGCCCTCGAAACCTACACAGGCGGTTTCACCAACCCCGCACTCTCCGCCATCAAGAAACATGTCCCCGGGCAATGGGACGCAGGCCGCAACGGAGCAGAAAATAAACCTGGCAGGCACGGCAGAAAACCTGGCTGCAATGCCCACGGATATTTCTATGGCGACAAACCCAGCGGCTCGAACTGGCGCTTCAATCGCAAAGAAGATTTCGCAGAATCAATCGTCATGTATTGCGGATGGACACACGTCAACGAACTCTCCCCAACCGCGCATGGCAGGATCGAAAGATATCTCCTGCCCAACGGAGCAAAAGATCCGCTTCACAACATAGCCGATAACTGGTCTGACTACGCAGCATTTTTCTACCCCGAAAATGGTGACTATACAAAGACCAAACGCTGGCAATTCATTTACGAATTAATTCAAGACAATATCCAGATCAAATAAAAATGTCCATGAAGAAGCAACTTCATGGACATTTCAAATTATTCAGCAGGTCAGGCTATATTATTAACTCATCTTACGCAGTGTCGTTCTGAGCGTTAGCGAAGAACCTCTACCCCGTTACAAGAGACCCTTCGGTCGCGAAGAACGCTCCCTCAGGGTGACACGGTATTTTCAAGACAGGGGTCTAAATAAAACCTTGCAGTGAAAGTATCAGCATGGCGCACATCATATAAACGGATGCATAGCGAAATAAAATAAAATTCATTCTGTCTGTATGAATTCGCAACGTGGCGAAAGCTAGCAGCAATAAGATCACAGTCAGAACCGCAATAGCGCTCAACAGCCCTGCGCTCAAATTGATCAATATGCTGGCCCATCCAATACAAAGCGCCGCCAGCACAGCAGAGATGGCAATGACCACGCGTGTTGTCCGCACCCCGTATGTGGCGGGGAAAGTGGGCACGCCTGCGCTTTTGTAATCTTCACTGAACTTGATCGAGTATGTAAGCGTATGCGTTGGGATCCACAACAAAATAGCGAGCGCAAGCAAAAGCCCGATCAGGTCAAACCCGCCCACGGCAAGCACGCGCCCCGCAAGAATGGGCATCGCTCCAGAGATCCCGCCCCACACAATAGACCAGCAGGTACGGCGCTTGAGCCACATGCTGTATACAACCACATCAAAAAATAATCCTGCAAAAACAACAACGCCAAAAAG
>JAVBXV010000106.1 GCA_030824405.1 Anaerolineales bacterium
CATTTGCCAAGTAGAGAAGTTCTCATCACCGCGCAAAATCATAACTACTGTGTCACTGAAGGGGATTTGAATAAAGACGAAGTGGAAATCACTTACAAGAGTTTGAACGATGACTCGCTTGAAGGTTTACGAATGAAAAACAAACCTGTCTTCAGCGTGCAGTTTCATCCAGAATCCGCACCTGGTCCGCATGACGCGCATGATATATTCAGTGCATTCTTCCGATTAATGAAGAATGCAAAATGATGAATGCAGAGTTTTGATGCTATGACTGTAAACATAAAACGGTAAATTAAAGAGGTTAAATGATGGACAATGAATCGCAAGAAGAATCCCCAGATGAGTTTATGGACAGTAAAACATGGGAGGAATCTCTTGACAAATGGATGCAAGACTCTGAATCTGATGACCAGCATGTTCTTGTAAGAAAGCCAATATCTTGGTGGATATTTTTCCCATTTGCAGGCCTCAGTATTACCGACCAATATCCTGAATTGGCCAAGCCAGTTTTTGGTGATGTAGCAATTATTTCAAAAAAACATATGGAGTCAGTTTTACGTAGAAGTTTGAGTAAACATATGCCTAAAGAGAACTTTGAGCAACTTATGGAATGGGTTCAAAATTCTTTCGTTGAAGGAGTACAGGAAGTATTTCAATCGTATTTAGCTGTGCGTCAAACTGGCATACTAGATTCGGATAATGAAACAACTCATAAACCTGACAAATTAGCACTCGAAGCGAAAAAACGTGCCAGTGAAATATCCTCTTTGTTAACCTTGTTTTTTCTTGCCAATGGGACATCTGGAGAAACATGTGGATTGGTTGAACAGATACAGATTGCTATGCCCCAAAATATTACAATACTTGGTGCTGACTATGGCGGTAGCTTTAAATTCTCAAATTACCCATTGAATCATTCGTTGGCTAGTTCACCAATTCTAGATTCGGAATCTAGCCTTCATATGTCATCACAAGAATTGAGCAATATATTAACCCAAAATGGATTTGACAACTTTTATCAAATAATGTCATCGCCAAAAAGGCTTGTACCTAAATCGTCCCACAATTCGATTGTGCAATCAAGTTTGAGATTGTCAGAATCTGTTCTTTCTGCAAATTTTTCCACCAGATTACTTGGGGCGATTACAGCTATTGAGATTTTATTAACAAAAGAAATAACACCTTTTAAGGTGACAAAGCATCGCGTAAAAACCTTGTTAGGCGAGTCGTTATGCACTCAATACAAGTTAGAGAATGTTTTTACAACAAGGAATAATTATGTCCATGATGGAAAAGAAATAGAAGAAGACATGTCAACTAAAGCAATTGCGCTTGCTTTAGCGTGTATATTGTCATATTCTGACATAGCCCATTTATTTAGCTCGAAAGATAATATTCTTGCGTATCTTGATTTTATTAGCACTTCCGAAGAAATTGTATCGGAGTGGAATCAACAAGAACAACAAAGCTTTCAAAATTTGTTACGACACGCTCAAAATCGTCAATTATTTCCGTTTGTAATTAAGCCAACCCAATAGAGTAAATACACATTATGAAACGAACAGACATCCACACCATCCTCGTCCCTGGCTCTGGTGCGATTGTTATCGGCCAAGCCGCAGAATTCGATTATTCAGGAACGCAAGCCGTCAAAGCCTTGAAAGCTGAAGGCTATCGCGTGGTATTGGTCAACTCGAACCCAGCCACGATCATGACTGACCCCGAAATTGCAGACGCAACTTATATCGAACCGCTCACGCTCGAATCGCTTGAAGCCATTATTGCACAGGAAAAACCTGATGCCATGCTTCCCACTGTCGGCGGTCAAACGGGACTTAATCTCGCACTCGCGCTTAGTGAAAATGGCGTGCTTGAAAAATATGGTGTGCAACTCATCGGCGCGAATCTTTCTGCAATCAAAGCCGCTGAAGATCGTTTGTTGTTTCGCGAGACCATGCAGAAAGTTGGCATTCCCATTCCGCATGGCGGCGCGGCATATTCGCTGGCCGAAGCCGAAGAGATCATCAAGCAAACGGGCTATCCAGTTTTAGTCCGCGCTTCGTTTGCGATGGGCGGCACGGGCGCGTCGTGGGTTTATGAACCCGATCAACTTCAAGAAGCGGTGCGCAGTGCAATTTCTGAATCGCCAATTGGACAGGCCTGGCTCGAAGAGTCTGTCATGGGTTGGAAAGAATACGAACTCGAAGTCATGCGCGACAAAGCCGATAACTTTGTCGTTGTCTGTTCCATCGAAAATCTCGACCCAATGGGTGTACACACGGGCGACAGCATTACTGTTGCGCCTGCGCAAACGCTCACCGATCGTGAGTATCAAGTTTTGCGTGACATTGCTCATCGTGTGCTGACCGCTGTCGGTGTGGAAACAGGCGGCTCGAATGTGCAATTCGGTGTCGATCCCAAAACGGGGCGCGTGGTGGTCATCGAAATGAATCCGCGCGTTAGTCGTTCGTCGGCGCTCGCTTCCAAAGCCACGGGTTTCCCAATTGCAAAACTCGCCGCGCTGGTTGCCGTTGGGTACACCCTCGACGAAATCACCAACGACATCACCAAACAAACCAAAGCCGCCTTCGAACCTTCGCTCGATTATGTCGTGGTCAAAATTCCGCGCTGGGCGTTTGAAAAATTCCCAGGCGTAGATTCCACACTTGGCCCGCAAATGAAATCAGTGGGTGAGTCGATGGCTCTCGGGCGGACATTTCCCGAAGCTTTGAACAAAGCGATTCAATCTTTAGAAATCGGTGTGGACGCACTCGACGGTTCTGGTCCTACCCTTCGACTAACCGCTCAGGGCGGCGACCGAGAGCTGGTCGCTGATCCTGAAACATTAGCCACCCTCAAAATCCCCACCGCCGACAGACTCTTCCGTGTCTATCGCGCCATTCAACAGGGACTTCCACTCGAAGAAATTTCTCAAGCCACTGGCTATGATCTCTGGTATCTCGCACAAATGCAGGAAATTAGGAATTGCGAATTAGAAATTAGGAATTGCCAAACAGAGTCCGAATTCAAACCCATCTTGCGCCACGCCAAACAAATGGGATTCGCAGACTCACATATCTCCCGTCTTCTTTCTTCTTTCTTCTTTCCTCAATCATCCAACATCCGTGAACTCCGCAAGCAACTCAAGATTCTCCCTACCTTCCAACGCGTAGACACCTGTGCCGCAGAATTCGAATCACAGACGCCCTATCTTTACAGCGCCTACGAAATGGAAGATGAATCCCGCCCGACCGATAAGCAGAAAATATTGATCCTCGGTGGCGGACCCAACCGTATTGGTCAGGGAATTGAATTTGATTATTGCTGTTGTCAGGCTGCGTTTGCATTGTCGAAGATGGGATATGAAACCATCATGTATAACTGCAATCCTGAAACGGTCTCAACCGATTATGACACCGCAGACCGATTGTATTTTGAACCACTCACACTTGAACACGTGCTCAACGTGATTGATCTTGAAAAACCTGTCGGCGTTATCGTGCAATTTGGCGGGCAGACTCCGCTCAACCTCGCGGCGGGACTTGAAGCGGCGGGCGTGAAAATTTTAGGCACGTCACCGCATGCCATTCAACTTTCTGAAGACCGCGAAGAGTTTGCGGAATTACTGCGCGAGCTGGAAATTCCTCAACCAGAAAATGGAATTGCCCGTTCGTTTGAAGAAGCACGGATTGTCGCGCAACGTATTGGTTATCCTGTTCTCGTGCGTCCTTCATTTGTATTAGGCGGACGCGCAATGGCGCTCGTCGAAGAAGAAAGCAGATTAGCGGAGTTCATCCAAAACGCAATTGAAGCCGCGCCAGGCCAGCCGATTCTGATCGATAAATTTATGGAAGACGCTTTCGAGATTGATGTGGACGCACTCGCAGACGGCGAGCGAGTCGTTGTCGGGGCGATCATGCAGCATATCGAAGAAGCAGGCGTCCATTCGGGAGATGCGGCTTGTGTCCTGCCTCCGTATAAAGTCAGCGCGTATCATCTTGGGATCATGCGCGAATACACTGAACAACTTGGCCTCGCCCTCGGCGTGCGTGGATTAATGAACGTGCAATTCGCATTGAAAGATGAAGTGGTGTGTGTGCTCGAAGTGAATCCGCGCGCTTCACGAACTGTGCCATATGCCAGCAAAGCCACGGGATTAAATCTCGCGTATGTTGCCGCGCAGGTGATGGCGGGCAGTAAACTCGAAGACCTCGGCGTGACCGAAGAGCCGCGTGTGGATGGCTTCTTCATCAAAGAGGCGGTGTTGCCATTCAAAAAATTACCTGGCTCCAGCATTTTGCTTGGACCTGAAATGCACTCCACGGGTGAAGTGATGGGGCACGCCGCGCATTTTGGACATGCGTTTGCCAAGTCTCAAATTGCGGCGGGGATGGCGTTGCCAGTGGAAGGCGCGGCGTTGATCAGTGTCAACGATTACGATAAAAGTGCGGGCTTGAAAGTGGCGCGTGATCTGCATCGCATGGGATTTAAGTTGTACGCCACCCCAGGCACCGCGGACTTTTTTAATAAGGTGGGTTTGCCCGTTGAAAAAATTCATAAGATCGGCGAAGGCTCCACCGCCATTGTGGATCTGATCAAAAGCGGCACAATACATTTGATATTAAATACTCCGCTGGGAACGCATGCGCATTCAGAAGGCGCGCAGATCCGTGCGGCGGCGATCGCGATGAACGTGCCTCTGCTCACGACTCTTTCTGCTGCTGCGGCGGCCACGGCGGCCATTCAAGCCATGCGCAAAAAGGAATTGAGCTACCGCAGTTTACAGCAGCATTATCTGACCAATTCACATTCTTGATATACGTTAAGAAGATTAACCACCAGGCATGATTCCCTCCCGAAAGAATTGGGAGAACCACTGCGTAAGGTGAATTAATACAAAAATTCAGATGTTTTCCTCCCCCAAACGGCGGAGTCAAAGTCTCCCCAGCCGATGGATGCGGCCTGGGGAGACTTTGCCGTACTATGAATTAAAGGATTCTCACGAAGGAGTTTGCTAGTAAAGCAACCATGTGTCTAATGGGCTATATGAGTTGCGGCCAGAAAAACACAAGGACTGATTATGCAAAAAATAAAAGATTCGGAACTTCGTTATCGTCGCCTTTTTGAAGCGGCTCAGGATGGGATTCTGATCCTGGATGCTGAAACAGGAATGATCGAGGACGTTAATCCATTCTTGATAAAAATGCTGGGCTATTCCCGCGAAGAATTTTTACAAAAGAGGCTTTGGGAGGTTGGCGCATTCAAGGATGTCGAATCAAGCAAGGATGCCTTTGAAGCGTTGCAGGTCAATGAATATATTCGCTATGAAGACCTGCCGCTAAAAACGAAAGATGGGCGGCTGATCCAGGTGGAGTTCGTCAGCAATGTGTATCTGGTGGAAAATGAAAAAGTGATCCAATGTAATATCCGTGATATCACCGAGCGTTGGCAGGCTGAAAATGCCCTGTTGGAATCTGAGGAAAAATTTCGTAAGCTGGTTGAACACCTGCCCACTGTCATATATAAGAATGCCGTGGGTGATTCAAGTTCCACAGTGTACGTCAGCCCGCAGATCGAAACCCTGCTTGGGTATACCGCTGAAGAGTGGGTGGCCGATCCAAAATTATGGTCGAAGACCATCCATCCGCTGGACCGTCAACGGGTATTGGAGAAAACTTTCGCTGCCGATCAGAGCCATGAACCCTTCTCCATGGAATATCGAATGATCGCACAGGATGGCAGGCTGATCTGGGTACAGGATCAGATTGTCCTTGTTAATAATCTAAAAGGCCAGCCTCAATTCTGGCAGGGGATCATGCTCGACATTACACATCGCAAACTGGCAGAGGAGAGAATTCAACGGCAGCTTGAACATCTAACCGCCCTGGGCGCCATTGACCGTGTGATCGCATCTAATTTTGATCTGAGACTAAGTCTCTCGGAAATTCTCACCCACGTACTCGCAGAACTTAAGGTTGATGCGGCTGATATTTTGATCCTTAACCCCAATTTGCAGACCTTGGAATATGGCGCTGATAGTGGGTTTCGCACCCATCTCGTCCGAAAGGCAGAAGTGCGTTTGGGCGAAGGCTATGCAGGCCGCGTGGCTTTGAATCGTCAACTTGTGCAGATTAAAAATCTGGATGAAGACCTCGATCATTCCCTGCTGACAACTGTTTTGAAAGACGAGAGCTTTGTTTCCTACTTTGGCATTCCACTCATTACCAAGGGACAGGTGAAAGGCGTTCTGGAGGTTTTCAATCGTTCACCGCTTGAACCCGATGAAGAATGGCTGGACTTTTTTACCGCCCTCGCCGGGCAAGCCTCCATTGCATTGGAGAATGTTATGTTGTTCGAGAGTCAGCAGCGCTCCAACCAGGAACTTGCTCTGGCCTATGATGCCACGATCGAAGGCTGGTCACGCGCTCTCGATTTGCGAGACAGGGAAACCGAAGGACACTCTCAACGGGTAACGAGGATGACAGTACAACTTGCGCGCAAGTTCCGTTTGAGTGAAGCGGAGTTGATACAAGTCCGCTGGGGGGCGCTGTTACATGATATTGGCAAGATGGGCGTTCCAGACAACATCCTGCTTAAACCTGCCCCTCTCACAGAAGAAGAATGGGTGGTGATGAAACAGCATCCAAAATTTGCGTACGAGTTGCTCTCTCCCGTTCGCTATCTGCGGCTGGCTCTGGATATCCCATATTGTCATCATGAAAAATGGGATGGCAGCGGGTACCCGCAGGGATTGGCAGGCAAAGAGATCCCATTGACTGCGCGTATTTTTGCCGTGGTGGATGTGCAGGATGCACTGTGCTCAGACCGCCCCTACCGCCCTGCATGGTCAGAAGAAAAAATACGGAAATATATTCGTGACTCATCAGGAACGCACTTTGACCCGCAAGTGGTGGATGCGTTTTTGAAAATGACCGAGTTAAATGAAAATTAATAGTGATCGAAAAAAGCCAATTGAGACCCTCGAGTCGCTGCGTGCTTTGAGGCGCCGCATTTATCTTTGGGCACTGATCGCCGCACTGCTGGCAAACTTAATTGGCTGGATCCCCAAACTTTTTACAGGAACGGCTTCCCCCTTTGAGCAAGTGATCTTCCCAGTCGTGATCTTGTTATGTCTGGTCATGCTTCTCTCCCTGTGGCGGAATCCAATATCGTTGGCGTGGATCGAATCGACGTTATTTGCTCTCACTGCCCTTAGTTTATTAGGTAGATTTTTTGAGGTTCTATTTGTACAGGCGGCTTCTCTTACCCCCGATCATCTTGCTGTGTTCTCTGACTTGCTTTACTGGTTCCCGTTGGTCTATGTGCTGGCGTTCCTCATTTTCGAAAGCCGCCGCCGCTTGCTGGTTGGGTCGCTGCTCTTCTTCGCGGTGTCTGCGGCTCTGGGGTTGACGCACGCCATACTAGTGTTTCTGTCCACACAGAATGCGGCTGAACTTTATTTAATGGCCCGCTTTTTTCTGGCAAACGCGGTCTATATCTTTTTGTTGATGGTGAGCATACGCATGAATGAGCAGTATGTTCGTATGCACACATTGGCCGAGACGATGACCTTGCTGGCTCATACCGATGCTCTGATCCAAATTGCCAATCGGCGCGAGCTCGAAGGGACGATCATCCGCGAGATCGACCAGTCCATGCGCTATCTTCAGCCGCTTTCAATGGTATTTTTCGATCTTGATCATTTTAAAGTCATCAACGACAACTATGGTCATGAAGTTGGTGATAACGTGCTTAAAGAAACTGCGATCGTGGCTCAGAATATCCTGCGTCTTTCCGATCAACTTGGGCGTTGGGGAGGCGAGGAATTCCTTGTAGTGGCTCCGCATACGAATGCTGAGCAGGCCTGTCGGGCGGCCGAACGTCTGCGAATGGCAATTTCCCTTCACCTGATCGATAGAGTTGGACATATCACCGCCAGTTTTGGCGTAGCTGAGTATCATAAAGGTGAATCACCAGGAGACTGGCTCAAGCGCGCCGACGAAGCGTTGTACACGGCAAAACAAAGCGGCAGAAACCGTGTGGTTATGAAATAAAGTTCGCGTCGATTTGGTTTGGGATACCATAGTAAAATTGCCCCCATGACCTCTTACTGCGAATATTGCAATACTCACCCTGAAGATACGTTCAATAAAACCTATCACGATACCCAATATGGTTTTCCGCTTGCCAGTGATGACCTTTTGTTTGAACGCCTTGTGCTTGAGATCAATCAGGCAGGACTTTCATGGCTCACTATTTTGAAGAAGGCGGATAATTTTCGGAATGCCTATCATGGCTTTGAAATCGAAAAGATCGCCAGATATTCAGAGAAGGATCGCGAGCGCTTGCTTGGTGATGCGGGCATTATCCGTAACCGATTGAAGGTGAATGCGGCCATTGTCAACGCGCAGAAGATATTGGAATTGAAGGCTGAACATGGTTCCTTCAAAGGCTGGCTGGATGCGCATCATCCACTGACAAAAGATGAATGGATGAAACTTTTCAAGAAGACGTTTGTGTTCACAGGCGGGGAGATCGTCAACGAGTTCCTCATGTCCACGGGGTATTTGGCAGGAGCGCATGAGGCGGAGTGCCCTGTCTATCGGAAGGTGGCAAGCCTGCGTCCAGCGTGGATGCGCTGAAGTTAATCAAAAATAAAAAAGGAGCGGACGATTCAAATCGTCCGCTCCTTTTTTATTTGTTTTCTCGAGTAACGCCGCTGAATTGCAAAATAAAATCCGCGCCATAGACCTGGCTCGCAGTTTGGAAACCAGGCTTGAACTCGCCCGCCAGAATGCGTTTGATGATCTCCACCGAAGTGAGTGCGGTCAGGTGATAGGCTTCGGGAGTTCTTAGTTTCGCGCGCACAGTTTGCTTGCCGTCGGTAACTTCGCCGATCATTAAACTGAAACCAGTTTTATTTCTTTCAGCAGAAGGGCCAGCAGGAATTGTGCGGCCGACCAGCCATTTAAGAAAATCTTTTGCGGGGCGGGTGTAAAGCAAAAATCCGAACAGGCGCGTGAGGATCATGGTGTTGACCATGACGCGCGGAAACGCCATATACACTTCGATGTTCGGAATGCCCGTGCTGTAAAAGGCGGTGCTCACATCGCCCCAGCCGACAGAAACCAACCGCTTCGGTCCGCGCCCGAAATCGACCTGCTTGATGCGCCACGCATTCGGCACGCTGACAATTTTTCCGTCACGGCGAATGCGTCCCTGCCTGTGCATATTCTCGATGCCCGAGCGCGCCGTGCCGCGTGAAACGCCGCTGCCAATGCTGATGATGTTTAATTCAAGTTTTGTTGCGTTGGGTAATTGCTTGCTCAAATACAATGAAAGACAATCCGAAGGCACAACATCAAAGCCGCCGCCAGGCAGGATCATCATGCCTGCGTTGCGTGCCTGTTCGTCCATGCGTGCGAGCGCTTCGAATTCTTCGATCTCGCCGCTGATATCAACATAATGTTTTTTGTTGGCGATGCAGGCTGTGATCATTTTTTGAAACGTGAGTGAGAACGGACCCGCGCAATGCAACACCGCGTCCACTTCCTGCACGGCAGAGTTCAATGCGCTTGTGTTGCTCAGATCGAAGGCGCGATATTCCAAGCCGTATTTGCTGGCCTGCTCACGCAACTGCTTTTCGTCACGCCCCGCGAGAATGGGCTGCAAGCCTTCCTTCACGGCCTGTTTCACGATCAACTTCCCCGTGTATCCGTACGAACCGTACACCAAAAATTTTTTCATTTCAACTTCGCTCCGTCCATGCGGGATGTGCGTACTTTTCTTTGACCAATTCTTCGGTTCTGCTTAATTCGGATGCAGACATTTCTCCACGCTCAAAGCGGATGCCCAACTGCGCTTCAAACCCCTGAACGAAAGCCTGCGCTGCCATCTCCCAGCTGACTCTACGCCCAAGCACGGTCTCCACAGTGGTGGCGCGTTCGAGTAATCTGTTCGCCGCTTTTTCGCGGGCGGCTTCATCTATAAATATCAGGGCATTGCAAATTCGCGTGAGATCGCCCGTCAGTGGAAGTGAGCCATGCTGCAATACGCCTTCCTTCTTGCGCGCCTGCGCCGAGCCGATCAACTTTTTTTCATTCACGGTAATTTCATACGTGGACGGTACTTCAAAGCAGACAGGATTCAAATTAAGCGCGGCGGGTTGTCCATTGGATAAATCATGTTCTTTAATTTCAACGGGCAAACCTAATTCACGAATTGCAAACAACAAAGCCTGCGCCAAACGGTTATAAGATTCCAACACACCACCCGCGAGGACAGGTTCTTCTGCACTGCCTGCTACTGAATACGTCAATTCATCCGTGTGCAGGATCGCCCGCCCCCCCGTCACACGGCGGACAACTTCCCAGTCATTGGCTTTGACTCGTTCCATATCTACATCTTTAAAAGATTGCGCGTGCCCCAAAGACAGGCAGGCAGGTTCCCACGCATACAAACGCAAAGTAGGCAGCGACTCGCCGTGATGAATATGCTCAAGAATCGCTTCGTCCACGGCCATGTTCCACGCGCCGTTGGATGGGGGAGTGTGTAAAAGTCGCCAAGTGTTCGTCATGTTAATTGGATTGTCCTAATTTCCAAAGGAAGAGATATGGATATTGTACAACTTGTCTTAATAACCTGCTGATGAAGCCTTCAATCCCGAAGGGATGGCAGAATTGTAGGCTATGTGGATGGATTTATGAAAACGCCGAAGGGGTGTCATGGTCTTTTGGAGCATGTCATCTCTTCGGGGTTTTTGTAAGTTACCTAAAAATGTCATCCTGAGCGATAGCGAAGGATCTCTACTCCGTTGTAAGAGACCCTTCGGTCGCGAAGAACGCTCCCTCAGGGTGACACGGTATTTTGAGACGGGTTTTAGTTAAGTTCTTTGATAGCCTGTTCAAGCAAGGCATCGCTCATGTCTTCCAGCGGTGGTTTGACTGTCCAGTGCGGCAGGTTGTGTGTGCGGTGCAGGATCGCTTTTAGTGTCGGCGGGAAGGGCATGTATTTTTCGAGGGTGTGTCTTTTTGCCGTCACTCGCGCCTGAACATCGGATGGGTCTTTGCCGTCCTGGTACATGTCCCAGATCTCGCGCAGGTCATTGGAGATCAGGTTGGCGGCGGCGGTGATGGCTCCCTGGGCGTGGTTCTTTAATGCGTGGTGGAAGTGAGAGTCAGTTCCGTTGAGCACTGTCAGGGCGGGGCCGAAGCGTTCGCCTACTTGAGCAGAAAAATTCTCATCGTGAGATGAATCCTTGATGCCAGCGAACTGCACAGGGAAGGCATCCTTAAGACGGGCTAGAAGATCGAGCGAAAATCCCACACCCGATGTGCCGGGGATGTGATATCCAAATAAATATTTATTGGCGGGCACGGCTTTGTTGATCAGTTGGCTGAACCAATTAAAAAGGCCGTCGTCTGTTGGTTTTTTGAAGTAGTAGGGAGGCAGAACAACCGCGCCATCGTAGCCGAGATCGAAAGCAAGTTTTGTTAGCTCGATCGTTTCTGTTAAGCTGGGCGTGCCCGTGCCTGCAAGCAGGCGAAACCCGGGGAGTTGATTACGAAATACGCGCGCGGAACGTAACATGGCTTCACGTTCTTTTGGAGAGAAAGATGGGCCTTCTCCTGTGGTTCCAAACAGCAGTGCTCCATGACAACCGCGCGATGCAAGGAAACGCAGAAGGACTGGGATGTTTTCAAAATCTATTGTTGAATCGGGTTTGAGCGGTGTAACGGCTGCGGCGTACACTCCCGCAAGAGGGTGCAGGTTGGGCAATGGATTTATTCCTTTTCTTCAATGAATGTTCGTGCGGCTTGCTCGGGGGGTTGCAGAGGCTGGCCTTCTTCTTCGGCGATATATCTTTGGTGGTCAAGCGTCCACAAGTAAAGATCGCCCTCGCTTTTGCCAGGGAATTCTTTGAGGATGTTGCTTTCGCGAATGACTTGAATGATGGGCAGGTATACGATTTCGTACCAATGCACAACGGCTTCTTCATCTGTAATATCTCGTTTGAGATCCAGCCCCATGAAATATTTATGAACGGCAATATGTGCAAGCATGCGTTCGAAACCGTCTGGGATGGTGAGGAAGATGTTTGCATCTGGCAGAAGTTCGTCCAGCTTTGTGCGTTCGAGGAAGTTGACCTTGCTTCCAAGGATCTCGAGGTCTTCTGTTTTGACGTCTGCGGTAATGTTGACGCGTGTGTGACATTCGCGGATCTCGGCTTCGATGAATACCTGTCCCTGCTCACGCGCCACAGAGACTCGGTGATGCCCGTCCACTACGAAATAGACTTCGCCAACTTTGTAGAGCACAACAGGCGGCAGGTGAACATCCTGATAGAAGGCACGGTCCACACTTTGCCAGCGGTTGGAGAGTTGATCTTCCTTGGGAAGGAAGGCGCTGTCAAATTCGTGATAGCGGTTCAGGCTGCCTGCGATCTGCTCCAGCTTTATGGTTTTGACTCCCCGATAGATCGGGCCGCCAATATGTAGTTTTTCCTTGATCTCATCGTAGGAAAGGAGGGTGGTGCGCTGACCAGAGAGGCGCGACATGACCTGGTGGATAAATGATTTAAGGCGTGCTCTGCTGAAATCTGCGCGTGCTCGGGAGTTGTATACTTCTGACATGGTTTGGTCTCTTCTTGTTATTAATGACTTACATCTATGGTTTTATAAGGAAATACGTTAATGATCTTGGTGATGCCGCTCGTGGTTTCGCAATCTTCAAGATTTCTTTTGTAAAAATGGGTGTGACCGTGGAGATGGTAACGCGGTTTGGCAATGCGAAGGAGCCAGTTTAATGCTTTCAGGCCGGTGTGAGCGGGGTCCACATCATCATGAATACCAAAGGGAGGTGAGTGGGTAATGAGAATATCCAGTGCGCGGCCATATTGGAGGCGGTTAAGCAGGAGCCTGGGGAGCATTTGGATGACACGCAGATACGCTTCAGTTTGCGTGTATTGGTTGGTGCCGTCTGGTCTGTAGCGGACTGAGCCGCCGAAGCCGCCGATCAAAAACTTGTTGTGGCGTACCATTTTCAGGTCCAGGTTCGAGCCGCCTTCTGCTCTCGTCTCAATGCGGCGTAGATCTTCCACGGGGTCGTGGTTGCCTGGCACGTAGAATAGAGGTACATTTAACATGGTTACCAAGTATTCAAGGTAGGCATAGGGAAGGTCTCCGCATCCGACAAGAAGTTCAATGTCTTTGAACTGTCCACTGGATGAGAGTGCGTATATTCGGTCTAACGCCTGGTCGCTTACCGCTAGAATTTTCACAACCATGCCATTGTGCCGTATAAATTGTTTCCGTGCAAGCCTTTTACCGACAAAAATGCAAATTAATTGTATTTGCATTTCCTCATACAGCACACTATAATTCGCTAACTTGCCCAAGGGCGAGCAGGAGTTCCTTCTGGAAACTAGAAATATTAACTCGCCATTTGAACCAGAACCAGGGGAAAGTTCAACCCCCAAACAACAGCTTCAGTCCGGTTCCATACTTGTCAGCCGCTATAGTGTTCAAGAGGTGATTGGTGTGGGCGGAATGGGTTCTGTTTACCGTGCGCGTGACCTCCATTTCCCAAATGTTGTGAAACTTGTGGCCGTCAAGGAAATGATCAACCTTGCGCCAGACCCGCTTATCCGTCAGACGATCGTGCAAAACTTTGAGCGTGAAGCAAATATGCTTGCGACGCTTAATCATCCAGCCATTCCACGCATTTACGACTATTTTACGAATGATGACCGTTCCTACCTTGTTTTGGAATTCATCCACGGCAAGGATCTTGAAACGGTGATCGGGGATGCCAATGGATTTTTGCCTGAAGATCAGGTGATCAGTTGGTCGATTCAATTGTGCGATGTGCTGGCTTATCTGCACGGGCACACACCTGACCCGATCATTTTCCGAGATATGAAGCCATCCAACGTGATGATCAATCACAATGGGGATGTGATCCTGGTGGACTTTGGTATCGCCAAGACATTTCAGACCGGGCAAAAGGGGACCATGATCGGCACGGAGGGATATTCTCCTCCCGAGCAATACCGTGGTGAGGCTACTCCGCTTGCAGATATTTATTCGCTGGGCGCAACCCTGCATCATGCATTGACGAGACGTGACCCGCGCCTTGAACCTCCATTCTCATTTTCCGAGCGTCCGGTACGGCGTATCAACTCCAATGTTTCAATGGAGTTGGAGATGGTTGTCAATACCGCGCTGCAATATAACCCTTCAGAGAGATTTTCCAGTGCCGCTGCCATGAAAGATGCCTTGATGGGTGTGGCACGAAAAACAGGCGCTCTTTCCAAGATCACATCTGCTCTGCCCGTCAAGAACGGGGCGGTCAAACCTTTATGGTCTTTTAAGTGTGAGGATGAAATACGGGGTACGCCTTTATTGAATCAGGGCGTTTTATATAGCGGCTGTTACGATAATAATTTATATGCATTAAATGCCGCCGATGGGCAGTTCATGTGGAAGTATCCAACAGATGGCGGGATCGTTACACGGCCTGCATTCTATGATAATAATATTTTTGTGGGGTCTGAAGATAAACTTTTGCATGTGGTAAATGCGCGTACCGGCAAAGTGGTGTGGACGTATATCACCGAAGGCAAGGTTCGCTCCTCTCCGCGTATCGCAGAAGGACACGTGTTCTTTGGCTCGGATGATCTGTATCTGCATGCTGTCAATTTGAACTCTGGCCGTGCTGTTTGGAAATACGCCACAGATGGCGCTGTCCACTCCACGCCTTTGGTGGTGAATGATCTGGTGTATGTGGGTACCGAAAGCGGATCTTTTTATGCTGTTGATTTCCGTGGCGTGATGAAATGGCGTTTCCAGGCCAAGCGCGCCATCACGTCTTCCCCTGCGTTTCGTGATCAGGCTTTATTCTTTACTTCTTTGGATAGCACTCTGTATTCATTGGATCTGAAAAATGGCTGGTCAATTTGGAAATTCCGATTGGGCAAAGCATCCGTTTCGTCTCCTACTGTGACAGATGATTATGCGTTTGTCGGTTCATCAGATGGTTTTATTTATTGTATCGATATTCACACCGCCAAGGAAGTTTGGCGTTTTCGCACGGATAACCAGGTGACCAGTTCACCTGTGGTCTACAAAGACTCTTTGTATTGCGGCTCTGTGGATGGCAATTTGTACTGCCTTGAATATCGAACCGGGCGCCTGCGTTGGAAGTTTGAGTCGCAGAGCGCTATTATTGGTTCGCCCGTTGTGCACGACGATATTGTTTATATTGGCTCGACAGATCATAATATATACGCTCTGTTTGCCTAAAAGGAGTCTCTGTGGTTGATTTTTTTCGCAAATTACTAGGCAAGGATAAGCAGCAACCTGAAGCACCAAGGCAGGTTGATATGGTTACGACTGCGCCGCTTTCAGACCAACAGGTCAGCGCGATCATCTCCAATCAAAATCTTCGTTATGAAATGAAGCAGTTGGTGGCGAGTGTTGGTCAGTCAGTGGGCAAGCAGCGTGAACATAATGAAGACAGCATTTTAGCCCTCACCTCCACCATTGCTGGCAGTGCAGAGAGCATTCCGTTTGGTTTGTACATTGTTGCAGACGGCATGGGCGGGCATCAATTTGGCGAAGTGGCAAGCAATGCCGCTCTCCGCATCATGGCGGGCAACATCACCAAGAAATTCCATTCTTATTTATATAATCTTCCCACACAGGCCTTGCAGGAATCTCTGCAAGAGGTGATGGAAAATTCGATCAAGGAAGCCCATCGATATGTCCAGCGTGAAGCGCCCGGTAGCGGCACCACCGTCACCGCTGTGTTGGTGCTTGGACAGCAATTGACCATTGCCCATGTGGGCGATAGTCGCGCTTATGCGGTTTTTCCTGATGGACGCATGGAAACGATCACACGTGACCATTCACTGGTCAAGCGTCTTGAGGAACTTGGTCACCTCAGCAAGGATGAAGCCGCCAACTTCCCGCATCGCAACGTTTTGATTCGCGCGCTTGGTCAGGGCGAAACCCTGGAAGCGGATATTTTCACAGTTCCTTTCCCAACCCCGGGATATTTGATGCTGTGCAGTGACGGCCTATGGGGTGTCTTAAATGAACGGGATATGTACCGTACGATTACTGAAGCACCCAATCTGCATCGTGCCTGTCAAAGCCTGGTGGATGCAGCCAATGCAGCTGGCGGCCCTGATAATATTTCAGTGATTCTCGTGCAAATGATCGGATAGTTTTATGTCGGCAAGCAAGCTGGACTACTATGAAATCCTGGGTGTCCTCCGCGATGCCACGCAGGAGGAAATAAAGCGCGCCTATTTTGAGGCAGCCCAACTCTTGCACCCTGACAAAAATACAGCGGCTGGTGAAACAGAACTTTTCCTCGGGGCTCAACAGGCATATGAAGTTCTTTCAAACCCAAAACGACGCAGTTTGTATGACGCCACCCTGCCGCCTGAGATCAAAACCAATAAAATTGTAAAATACGAATTTTCATACAGCCGCCCCAATCTTGTAAAGTTGGGCGAACCTCAGTTGATGTATGCCCTGCTGGAAGTGGAAGCACTTGAGGCCGCGGACAAGATCCCGACGCCGCCATTGAACGTCTGCCTTGTGCTGGATCGTTCCACCTCCATGCAGGGAGATAAGATCGACATGGTGAAATCTGCGGCTGTGCAATTGATCCGCAGTTTGCGCCCGCAGGATGTTTTTAGTGTGGTTGCTTTTAGCGACCGCGCTGAAGTGATCATTCCCGCCGCCATTAATTGGGACCGCAGTAAACAGGAAAGCAGCATCCACTTGATGCAGCCCAATGGCGCCACGGAGATCTATCAGGGGTTGAAAGCCGGGTTGAAAGAAGTACGGCGTTCCCTTGATCCATCAAGAGTTAATCACATCATTCTTCTCACAGATGGGCATACGTATGGGGACGAGCAAGCCTGCCTAAAGCTTGCTGAAGAAGCGGCCCATCAGAATATCGGTATTACAGGCATGGGCATTGGTCATGAATGGAATGATATTTTTCTCGATGCACTCGCCAGTCGTACTGGCGGGAGCTCCGCTTATATTTCAAAACCAAAAGATATTCAAAGTATTCTGGTGGACAAGTTTAATGCCCTGACCAGTATATTTGCAGATGATGTTGTTCTTGAATTCAAGGAGCAGGAACATATCAAGATAAATTATGCCTTTCGCCTTCAACCAGAAGGTGGGGCATTGGAGATGAGCAACCCCATGCATTTGGGGCCAATCATGCGCGACACCGCCCTGCAAGTTCTCCTTGAAGTGATCGTAGACCCGCCCATGTTGGAGAACGACATTGTTATAATTTTGGATGGTACATTGAAGGTCTCGGTGACGGCCAATCCGATCCCGCTTCCTCCTATTCGCCTTCGCCTCACACGTGACGTGAAGCTGGATCCGTCCGATGAGCCGCCTCCTACCCATATCTTAAGTGCGCTTTCGCGCCTGA
>JAVBXV010000416.1 GCA_030824405.1 Anaerolineales bacterium
GGAAAGCAATCCGATGATGCGCAATCGGTCGAGGTTGGACAGGGCTTTTACAAAATCAAGCATATCATTCATGTTTCACTTCCGTAGATTTATTTCGATGAGTATCAATTTAGATTTTAGGCGCGAATCTGGCGGTTGTCAAGGCTATTTTTGCGGCGCAGGCAAAATCGTCAGAAACGGGAGCAGGTTCGGGCGCAGAAAGAAGCGGAGCGTCTGAAAGAGTATGGGGTTGAATCAGTTATAATTTCAAAGTCAGTTCAATGAATCAAATCTGGAGGTGTTAGTGGATCTTTCAACACATGCTTTTTTTGAGGGAAAGATCGTTCCCTGGAGCGAGGCGAAGATCAATATTGCCACGCACGGATTTCTGTATGGAACGTCTGTGTTCAGCGGAATGCGGGCTTATTGGAACGAAGAAAAAAAGAAACTCTTCGCGTTCCGTCCCTTCGATCATTATCGTCGTTTGTTAAATTCAGCGCACATGATGGCGATGGAAATTCCATACGATGAGGAAGGCCTGATCGATCTCACGTTGAATTTGCTGCGCACTGATGATTGGAAGCAGGATGTGTACCTGCGCCCCACCATCTACAAGGCAGATATTGGCATTGGTGTACGCCTGCATAACTTGAAGGATGAGTTCAGCATGTTCGTGATGCCGTTCGAAAAATATGTCAGCAATGACACGAATGCGCATGTAACTTTTTCTTCATGGAGACGCATTGATGACAACTCGATCCCTGCGCGCGCCAAAGTGGCGGGAGCATACGTCAACTCTGCGTTGATCAAAACAGATGCGAACCGCGCGGGCTTTGATGAAGCGCTGGCATTGGACAACAATGGTCACGTGTCTGAAGGTTCGGCCATGAATATTTTCATGATCCGTAATGGAGTGGTCGTTACCCCGCCTGTGACCGATAATATTCTCGAAGGCATCACACGCCGTTCCGTGATCGAGTTAATGAGTAATGAAATGGGGCTTGAGGTTGTGGAACGATCGATCGACCGCACCGAAGTTTTCATTGCCGAAGAAATGTTCATGACAGGCACTGCGGCTCAAGTGGTTTCTGTAACGAAGATAGATCATCGCCCCGTTGGCATCGGCAAGATGGGACCGATCACTACAAAGCTGCGCGAGATATTTGACGATGTAGTGCGCGCGAAAAATCCCAAGTATCACAAGTGGAATATAGAAGTATAAAAAGATAAAAAAAAGGGACACCTCACCGTGTCCCTTTTTTTTAATCCTCTACGTAAGGCACATATTCGGCGCGGGCAATGCCCTGCTTGATGGCCGTCTCTGCCACCGCGCGAGCCACCGCGCGATGAACTTTTTTATCGAGCGGGTGCGGCACCAATTCACCAGGCGGGGTCATATCCACCAGCACCTTTGCGGCCGCCACTAGCATTTCATGCGAAACGCGTGAAGCATTCGAATCCACCAGTCCGCGGAAAATTCCTGGAAAGCCCAAAACATTATTAACAGATTTTCCGTCACCCGCAAATGCCGCGCCAGCCTTCAACGCAACTTCGGGATCAATTTCAGGATTCGGGTTTGAGAGCGCAAGAATTACCTGTCCCTTGCGAACCATCTCAGGTTTGATCAAATTCGGCGCGCCCGTGGTCGCGATCACAATATCGCACTTGCCCATGATCTCCAACAGGTCTGACTTGATGCCGCCATGTTTTTCAAAACGGGTCAACGCCTCTTGACTTAAGTCTGCGCCATAGACTGGATTGCCAGTCAAACGCATCATCATCTGACCGATAGCCTGCCCAGCCGCCCCAAGCCCAATCTGCCCGATGACCGCTTTTGAAAAGTCCATGCCAGCTTCGCGTGCTGCAACCATCACTGCCGCAGAACTCACCACAGCTGTGCCGTGCTGGTCATCGTGCATGACGGGGATATCCAGCATGGCTTGCAATCGCTCTTCAATTTCAAAACAACGCGGTGCAGAAATATCCTCCAATTGAATGGCGGCAAAGGTTGGCGCGATCGCAGCCACGGTTCGGATGATCTCTTCCGTATCTTTGGTGTTTAATAAAATTGGAATGCCCGAAAGACCGACGAGGGTTTCCATAAGCATGGCCTTGCCCTCCATCACAGGCATGGCCGCCAGCGGACCGATATCTCCAAGTCCCAGCACAGCGGTGCCATCTGTGACAATGGCCACCATGTGACTGATGCTGGTATACAGCCGCGCCTGGGATGGGTCTTTGGCTATCCTACGGCAGACCTCCGCAACGCCAGGAGTATAGACGCGGCGAAGCGTGGTGAGCGAATCAATGGGGAAGCGCGAACGAATGGCGATCTTTCCTTTTTGATGCAATTCCAAAACGCGGTCAAGCACTTCAAGAATGCGAGTCCCTTCGTTGTTGCCGATCGCGATCAAAATTTGTTCCAGCTGCGCTTCATCTTCCGCGTAGACGGTGATGTCGCGCATCACGGTTTGTGATGTTTCGGTGAGCAATTCGATACTGCCTGTGGAGCCGCCAGCATCTGCGATGGCAGTCAATAATTTAGCAAGCACCCCCATCTTCTGTGAATTACGTACGCGCACAGTGCGCATGAGTTTTCGATCCCAAGCCATAGGTTACTCCTTTGTCAATTCCATTTTATCGCCAATCCCCTGTTTTAGAACAAGTTAATGTAACAGGTTGTGAAACTCTGAATAAGACTTGATCACCGCGCATTCGAAGCGTGCTTCAGGGAAGAGATTGCCTGGGTCGTAGAGAACAGGCACAAGTCCCGCACGAAGCGCGCCGACGATGTCGGCAAAATAATTGTCGCCCACATACATTGTCTCAGCGGCAGACGTCCCAGATAATTCCAAGGCGCGTTCAAAAATACGCGGCTCAGGTTTGAAGGAATTCACCTCGCCGCCTGCGAGCGTAAATTTGAAATACGATGTGAGATTTAAAGAAGCCAGTTCATCATGAAATGGATCGTCACGATTTGAGACCACGCCCAACATGTAGCCTTCATTCTGCAGATGTTTCAGCAAAGGGATGACATCTTCTGGCACATGCACATGCGGCTTATAGGATGAGCCCATGTGATCGGAAACCTGCAGCGCAAGTTCACCCGCCTTCTCGGCAGGAACACCCAAAGCGATAAGACGGCGCTGGGCGAAGTTTATCCAAAAACCTTTTGGGTCATTCTTGAATTTTTCAGTATCCGCGCGAACTTCAGGAGAGCTCGCAAAGTATTGATGCTCCCAATGCTCACCGCGAATATGGTTTTCTTTCGGCACATCCACGCCCACGCTGCGGACGTATTCGCTAAAAACCTCCCCGGCGGCGGGGAGGTTTAGGCGAAGCGTACCATCAAGATCGAACAAGACTGCTTTGATTTTTTTTGATGAAGACAAATAAACCTCCAAAATATTTTCTGCTTGGAAATAAAAGACGGGGATCGTTATCCTCCGATATGAGACATTTCAACTTTTGGTAACGAGGTCGTATTTTCAGAACGCAGCTCAGAATAACGATCGCCGCGCTGGCCCCACACCTGTGCAATAGACCGCGAGATCTGTTCATCTGTTGCGCCGTTGCGGAGCATGTCACGGAAGTCGTAGCCTTTGACCGCAAAGAGACAGGTGTACAGCTTTCCTTCCGCAGAGATGCGGGCGCGATTGCAATCGCGGCAGAACGCCTGCGTGACGGATGCGATCATGCCGATCTCGCCTTTGCCATCTTTATAGCGCCAGCGCCCAGCCACTTCGCCACGATAGTTCGGGTCGGTCGGTTCCAGCGGCATTTCAGCGTTGATCATCTGGATGATCTCAGCGGCAGGAACAACATCGTCCATGCGCCAGCCGTTGGTGTGGCCAACGTCCATATATTCGATGAAGCGCAGGATATATCCTTTTTCACGGAAGAAGCGTGCCATCGGCAAAATGCTGGATTCGTTCAATCCACGCTTGACGACCATGTTTACTTTAAGAGGGGTCAGCCCAGCCGCTGCAGCGGCATCCATGCCTTCGATCACTTTTTCCACGGGGAAATCGACATCGTTCATGGATTTGAAAATTTCGTTATCCAGCGAATCCAGGCTGACCGTGACCCGCTTCAAACCTGCGTCCTTCAAGGCCTGTGCATGTTTGGGAAGCAGTGACCCATTGGTAGTTAAAGTGAGATCGAGGTCTGGAATGGTTGAAAGCATGGAGATCAGCTCGGGCAGGTCTTTGCGAACCAAAGGCTCGCCGCCCGTCAGACGGATCTTTTGCACTCCATGCGCGGCAAAGAGACGTGAAAGCCGAGTGATCTCTTCGAATGTAAGGATCTGATCGCGGTGTAAAAATTGATGATCGGGCCCAAAAATTTCCTTGGGCATGCAGTACACACAGCGGAAATTGCATCTATCTGTAACAGAAATTCGCAAATCACGCAGAGGACGGTTAAGGGTATCAATAAGGGGCATTAGGCACTTCGCAATCTAAATAAATATACGGATTTGTAAAGAATGGGTGAGAGTAAATTGTGGTTCATTACTTTATATAGTACTTGTGGATTATAACAATAATATAAGAATTGGAACCATCTCAATTGACGGGCATACCCAGCCGTGCTATGATGATTCATCATCGCACTTATTTTTTTATGAAAAAAGGAGTTATTCATGAGTTTTGAATTTATTTTGCGTATTATTGGCATGATCGTTCTATCCATCGGCGGCGGGTACTGGGGTTATGAGCTTTCAGCCTTCAATCCAGAAGAAGTTGTTCGATACACATTGGTCTTTGCATTGGTAGGGGCCTTAACGGGCCTGATCCTGACCCCGTACTTCACCACGCGCCCCATTCGCTGGCTGCGTTCAGTTCTTGGGCGTCTTGCCGCAGAAAGTCTATTTGCAGGGATGACCGGTCTCGTGATCGGCTTGCTGATCGCGGCCTTGCTGGCTTTCCCGCTCTCGCTTCTGCCTGCACCATTCGGTGAAATTCTACCGTTCGTGGGCGTGCTCATCTTCTCCTACTTTGGCGTTTCGCTTTTCATGATGCGCCAGGGTGACATTATGGGATTACTCAGCGCATTAAGTGGACGCAACGAAGGCGGCAGTTCTTCCGCATGGACCAACCTCAACCGCAACATTCTGCTGGATACCAGTGTCATTATTGACGGACGTGTGGCAGACATCGCCAAAACAGGATTCCTGCCAGGCACGCTTCTCATTCCCCGCTTTGTGCTGAACGAGCTCCAATATATCGCAGATTCCCCTGACGGCATGCGCCGCCAACGCGGACGCCGCGGTATGGAAGTGCTGGCCGAACTGCAAAAACTTCCCAACATCCTCGTCCGCATTTCAGATATCAATGTAGATGGCGTGCGCGAAGTGGACGATAAACTGATCGTGCTCGGCAAACAACTCAAGAGCCCCGTGCTGACGAACGATTACAACCTCAACCGTATCGCCGAATTGCAAGGCGTCACCGTTCTCAATATTAATGAACTTGCGAACGCGGTCAAATCTGTCGTGTTACCAGGCGAGATCCTGCGCATTAATGTGATCCAGGAAGGCAAGGAACACGGTCAGGGCGTTGGCTACATGGACGACGGCACGATGGTCGTGGTCGAAAACGGCAAGGACTACATTGGCGAATACAGAGAAGTGAACATCACCAAGGTTCTCCAAACCGCCGCGGGCCGCATGATCTTTGGCCGTGTAGATGAAGACAATGCCAGCAAACGCAGCACCAACGGCAGCAAAAAGTAACAGAAAACAGTCATCAGCAAACAGGGCGCGTAAGAAGCGTCCTGTTTTGTTATTAAGTCAAAGTGTGGGTTAAAATAGATACATAGATTTAAACGTCCAAAATCAGAACAAAAGAGAAATCATGCTAAAAATTTACAATACCATTTCACGCAAGACCGAAGAATTTCAAACCCTCGAACCGAACCTCGTCAAAATGTATGTCTGTGGTGTCACGGTTTATAACGATGCGCACGTTGGCCACGCCATGTCTGCGCTGGTCTTCGATATCATTCGCCGCTATCTCGAATATCGCGGATACACCGTCAAGCACGTGATGAACTACACCGATGTGGACGATAAGATCATCAACCGCGCCAAGCAGCTTAAGGAAGACCCGCTCAAATTATCGCAGCGCTACATTGAAGATTATGCAAAAGACCTCGCATCGCTCAATGTGCTGCCCGCCACGTCCAATCCGCAGGTCAGCAAGACCATGCCGCTCATCATTAAGTTCATCGAAGGCCTGATCGAAAAAGGTCACGCCTACGCCGCCTCGAACGGTGACGTTTATTTCCGCGTGACCAGCGACGAAGATTATGGCCGCCTCTCTGGCCGCAAGCTCGACGACATGCAGGCGGGTGCGCGCATTGAAGTGGGCGAAGCCAAGGATCACCCGATGGATTTCGCATTGTGGAAATCCGCAAAGGAAGGCGAAATTTCATGGGACAGCCCCTGGGGCAAAGGCCGCCCAGGCTGGCACATTGAATGCTCGGCCATGAACCTCGCTGAACTCGGCGAACAAATTGACATCCACGGCGGCGGCAACGACTTGATCTTCCCGCACCACGAAAATGAGATCGCCCAAAGTGAAAGTTACACGGGCAAGGAATTTTCGCGCTATTGGGTACACAACGGCATGCTGCAACTCGGCGGCGAAAAAATGTCCAAGTCACTTGGCAACATCATCAGCATCAAGGAATTTTTATCCAAGCGTTCCGCCGATGTGATGCGCATGCTCGTCTTGAATGGGACCTATCGCGCGCCATTGCTTTTCAATGACGATACACTGGATGCCGCGGAGAAAAATGTCGAGCGCCTCAAATCCGCGCTCAGACCTGCCGCCCCATCTGCAAAGGGACTCGCCGCTGAATCATTGACCGCCCTCGCCGCCACCAGTGACGCCGCCAAAGTAAACTTCACCGAAGCCATGGACAGCGACTTCAACACCGCAGGCGCCATCGCCGCGCTGTTCGAATTTGTCAAGGCCATCAACACCGCAAGAGACAATGGCGCCACAAGTGAACAGATCAAACCCATGCAGGATTCCTTCCGCGAACTGGCGGGCGTGCTCGGCCTGAAACTCGAAGAGAAACAAGGCTCAGGTGAGCAGGACGAACAGGTAAATGCATTGATCGCCGAACGCACAGAAGCCCGCAAACAAAAACAGTGGAAACGCTCCGATGAGATCCGCGACCAGCTAAAAGAGATGGGCGTGACGATCGAAGACAGCAAAGATGGCACGATCTGGCGTTATTCGTAGTTTAGGAATTGATAATGATTAATGGATAATTGACAATTACCACTTGGTAATTGTCAATTATTTTTACTGGTCTTAATGATGCTCGTAAGTAATTTCAGCAATTCAACAACATCATTATGAATGGATGCAAATGCAGGGGTATTGAGGTAATCTGTTTTGTGCAATAACTCAAGCCAGTATTCGGTTTCATTGGCTTCTTTCAAGGCAATTGCTAATTTATGAATAAAATCTTTTTTGCTTTCAGCTTGCTCTGCTTCGCGGATCAATGCGCCAATGGCTGTGCCAGAACGCAGCACTTGCTTTGAAAGTACAAATTCCTTCTTTTCATCTGTCAGGAATTTATACAAAGAGACTATTCGAATCGCAAATGCAAAAGATTTATCCTTGACAATGTTATTCTTCACAATTTCCTCCTTTTATAATTGTCACTTATCAATTGAGAATTGACAATTATAATCAAGACCTATGAAAGAATTCATCTATTCCCGTAATGCAGTATATGAAGCCCTGACCGCGAAGCGCAGGCAAATATTTTCGATCGAGATCGCCGAAGGGGTGCAGGAGAAAGGCAAGATCGAACAAATTCTCCAACTTGCAAAAGAGCAGAAGATCAAGGTCAGCCGTGTGGGGCGCCCCAAGTTGGACAAGATACATCAGAACAATCAGGGCATTGTGGCTGAGGTCAGCGGGTATCCGTACTCAGATGTGATCGAGATCCTTGAAAACGCAAAAGGGGAATTGCCTTTTGTGCTGCTGCTCGATTCCCTGCAAGACCCGCAAAATTTCGGGACGCTCATCCGCACCGCAGAAGCGCTCGGCGTGCATGGCGTAGTCATCCCGTCTGCGCGCACAGTGGATGTGACGCCCGCCGTGGTCAACGCATCTTCGGGGGCGTGCGAGCATATGCTTATCGCGCAGGCGAATCTGTCCCAGACGATCGACGCGCTCAAAGATAATGATATCTGGGTCGTTGGGCTGGACCAGGCTGGGGCGGAGTTGGAAGCGCGCGGAGCGGAGCGTCATCTTAAGGGCGCGCTCGGTCTCGTCGTCGGTTCCGAAGGCGAAGGCCTGCATGACCTTGTCCGCAAAAAATGCGACATCGTTTTGAAACTGCCGATGCGCGGAAAAATTGAATCATTGAACGCCGCAGTTGCGGGGTCTGTGGCGTTGTATCTGGCTTATCTATCAAGAAAATAATGCCGTTGCGAGGGCGATGCACTTTCGCCCGAAGCAATCTCCTGTTAAGCAGAAGGTTGCTTCGTCGGGAAGAGCAAGAGCCCTCCTCGCAACGACATAGTCCATAGGAGAACATCATGCCGCAAGCAACATATCATTTTCCAAAAGGATTTTTATGGGGAACCGCAACCGCCTCGCATCAAGTGGAAGGCAACAACACCAATAACAATTGGCACGCGTGGGAAGAAGCTGGTCACACCGTGCATAGATCTGGTTTGGCTGCCGATTGGTGGGGCGGGCGCTGGCGTGAGGATTTTGACCGCGCCGCTGAAACGGGACAAAATGCGCACCGCTTTTCGATTGAGTGGAGCCGCATTCAGCCGACTCCCGATACATGGGATGAGGAAGCCATCGAGAAATATCGCAACATGCTGCGCGGATTGAGGGATCGCAACATGTCGGCTTTGGTTACGCTGCATCATTTCACCGACCCGTTATGGGTGACAGAACGCGGCGGCTGGGAAAATGATGAGATCGTGGCCCTGTTCGAAAAATTCACGCGCAAAGTTGTGGATGCTTTAAAAGAATATGTGACCGTGTGGTGTACGATCAACGAACCGAACGTCTATGCCTTGAGCGGATACGTGCAAGGCGCGTTCCCACCTGGAAAGAAAGACCTCAAGTTATCCATGCGAGTGCTGGGAAACATGGTCCGCGCACATGCTGCCGCATATCGAGCCATTCACGAATTGCAGCCTGAATCACGCGTTGGTTATGCCTTGCACTATCGCCCCATGGTTCCACGTTTGAGCTGGTCTCCATTGGACAGACTCATGCGCAACATCCGCTACAGCGGACTCAACATGGGTTTTCCCTCTGCGATCTCAACGGGCGTCATGCGCTCCCCCATTGGCAATCAGAATATCCCTGAAGCCAAAGGCACACAGGATTATCTCGGCCTGAATTATTACTCTGTGGATACGGTCTGGTTCGATCTCTTCAAACCTGGCGAATTGTTTTCCAACAGCGGCTATCCCAAGAACGCCGACATGAGCGACACGAACTTCCTCGCCAATATCCCCGAAGGGATATTCAACTCGATCAAATGGATCGAGCGCACATATCCCAACTTGCCGATCATCATCACCGAAAACGGCGTGGAAGATTCAGACGATCACATGCGTCCGCGCTACATTGCCCAGCATTTGCATCAGATCTGGCGCGCGGTCAATTTCAACTGGCCCGTGAAGGGCTACTTCCACTGGTCACTCGTGGACAACTTCGAATGGGAACGCGGCTGGACTCAGCGCTTCGGCCTGTGGGGTCTTGACCTCGACACCCAAAAACGCATCCGCCGCCCGAGCGTGGATTTCTACGCCGAGATCTGCAAAGAGAACGGCATCTCCTCAGACATGGTGCAGAAGTATTGCCCCGAAGTGTTTGATAAGATCTTCCCTAGTTAGGCAATAGACCATAGACCGTGAACGATGGCGCATGGAGAGCAATCTCTGTGCGCCATTTTGAAGAAAGTATTTTGTGAAAATTAAAGAGGTGAATTATGCTTACGTATATCGTTCTATTGGGTCCGCCTGGAGTGGGCAAGGGCACACAGTCCAAATTCATTGCAAGCGAACTCAGTTTGCCGCACATATCCACGGGAGATATTTTCCGTGCGAATATTAAGCAGGGCAATGAATTGGGCAAGCTGGCAGATAGCTTTATCAGCAAAGGTCAACTGGTGCCAGATGACGTGACCATTGCATTGCTGCGTGAACGCTTCACACAGCCCGATTGCAAAAACGGAGCCATTCTGGATGGATTCCCACGCACACCCGCTCAGGCAGATGCGCTTCAAATTTTATTGAACAGTTTCGGTGGAAAGGTCAACCTCGTCCTTTTTATCACCGCGCCCACAGAGTCGCTGATCGAACGCCTGGCTGGACGATGGTCTTGCAGGGCACAGGGACACATTTTCCACGAGCGTTTCAATCCGCCCAAAGTAAAAGGAATCTGCGATATCGACGGCTCTGAGCTGTATCAACGTGATGATGACAAAGCCGAAACGGTTCTAAACCGCATTCAGATCTATAAGAAACAAACCGCCCCACTCATTGAATATTACACAGAACGCAGACTTCTGATCGAGATCAATGGCATTGAACCCATTGAATCTGTTTCCATGCAAGTAAGGTCTGTAGTAAAAAAGGCACTGTCTTCCAGCCATGGTTAATGGTTAATTATCTCCTGCACCCATCATGATAAAATCCACCCCTATGACTCACGCAGAACAGATCGCATCCCAGCTCAATGTCAAGCCATCGCAAGTTACGGCTGTTATCAACTTATTAGACGAAGGCAACACCGTCCCGTTCATTGCCCGTTATCGCAAGGAAATGACAGGCTCGCTCGACGACGAACAGATCCGTATCATCGCCGATGAACTCATCCGCCTGCGCGGACTCGACGAACGCCGAGTCTCCATCCTTGCTTCCATTGAAGAGCAGGGCAAACTCACCGACGAACTGCGTGACTCGATCAACGCTGCGGTCACCATGACCGCGCTCGAAGATTTGTACGCGCCATATAAAAAGAAACGCCGCACCCGCGCCATGGTCGCTCGCGAAAAGGGACTCGAACCACTGGCTGAATTAATTCTCAAGCAATCTACCAACGGTTCACCCGAAAAGCTCGCCGCGAAATTCCTAAACGAGCAAGTTGCAGATATCGAAGAAGCCCTGCAAGGCGCACGTGACATCGTCGCTGAAATGATCAGCGAGAATGCGAATGTCCGCGCGGCGACACGCGAGAAGGCGCTTAAGTCTGGCAAAATCCGCGTTGAAAAAATCAAAGACTCTGTCGATGAAAAAGCTGTTTACGAATCCTATTATGAATTCGAAGTCAATGTAAACAGACTACAACCGCATCAAATTCTCGCCATCACACGCGGCGAAAAAGAAGGCGTGCTGCGCGTGCATGTCGATGTCCCTGGCCGTGACTGGCTCGATGCCATTCAAGCAGAATTCGAAGAAGACATCATCAGTCCCTTCGCAGAACAGCTCGAACTCGCCATTCAAGATTCTGCTGAAAGATTATTACTGCCCGCCATCGAACGCGATGTCCGCCGTGAGAAAGGCGAAGTCGCAGACAACCACGCCATTCAAGTCTTTGCCACAAACTTGCGTGCCCTGCTCGGACAAGCCCCGCTTGAGAATCAAGTTGTGCTCGGCCTCGACCCTGGCTTCCGCACAGGCTGTAAAGTTGCAGTTGTAGACGCCACTGGCAAACTGCTCGACACAGGCACGATCTATCCGCACGAGCCGAAGAACGATTGGAAGGGTTCGATCAACACCCTGCAGGATATGATCAACCGCCACCATGTCACGCTCATCACCATCGGCAACGGCACAGCTTCTCGCGAAACAGAAAAGCTCGCCGCCGAACTCACCAAGAATGCACCGCAAACAAAATACCTCATCGTCAATGAAGCAGGCGCATCGGTCTATTCCGCGTCATCTCTCGCCCGTGCTGAATTCCCCGATCTCGATGTCACTATCCGCGGCGCGGTTTCCATTGCCCGCCGCGCGCAAGACCCGCTCGCCGAACTCGTCAAGATCGATCCCAAGTCTATTGGCGTGGGCATGTATCAACACGACGTCGATCAAACCGCGCTCACACACGCCCTCGACGGCGTCGTCGAAAGCGTGGTCAACAGCGTCGGCGTGGATGTCAACACCGCCAGTTCCGCGCTGCTCACGCATGTCGCGGGCATCGGCCCCAAACTCGCCACCAACATCGTCATGCATCGCGACGCAAACGGCCCTTTCAAATCCCGCACTGCTTTGAAGAAAGTCGCTGGTCTGGGTCCCAAAGCCTTTGAACAGGCAGCAGGCTTCATGCGGATTCGAAATGGGGCAAACCCGTTGGATGAATCAGCGATCCATCCAGAATCCTACGCGATAGCAGAATCCATTCTCGCTCGCGCCGCGCTGACAGTTGATTCGTCCATCCCAGACAGAATCGCCGCCTTGGAATTGCTCACCTCAAAAACTCCGCTCGAAACATTAGCCGCCGAACTCGAATGCGGCGTGCCCACATTACAAGATATTCTTGAGCAACTCGTCCGCCCAGGCCGTGACCCGCGCTCCGATACCCCCACACCCATCCTGCGCTCAGACGTGCTCAAAGCCGAAGATCTTGTCACAGGCATGCAGCTCAAAGGCACCGTCCGCAACGTAGTGGACTTTGGCGCCTTTGTAGACATCGGCATCAAAGGCGATGGGCTTCTACACAAGAGCCAGATCCCGAACGGCACCGTCCTCAAAGTGGGCGACATCATCGATGTCGAGATCCAAAAAATAGAAACCGAACGCGGACGCATTGGTTTGGGTTGGGTAAAAACCTCATAATCTAGCCTTATGACCCCGAAGGGGTGTCAGGGATCGAAAAAAATCCATGACATCCCTTCGGGATTTGTTTTTGAACATGCATTTTGCTACAATGGTTTCATCCCTTCGGGATTGGTAAATTAATATGCAACTTCCCACTTCATTTATCACTACAATAAAAAACGTATACAAAAAGGACGGCGAGAAATTTCTCGCTGTCCTTCCTTTTTTAATTCAAGAAGCATCCCAACGCTGGGGATTGTCTGATGTTCAACCCGTTCCCAATTTATCGTTCAACTTTGTGGCTTTTGCAAAACGCGGCAACGAGGATGTCATCCTCAAAGCGGGAGTTCCCAACCCAGAGCTAACCAGTGAAATGGCGGCGTTGAAATTATTCAATGGCAATGGCGCATGTCAATTGCTTGAATCGGATGAAGAGCACGGGCTTCTTCTGCTCGAAAGACTCAAGCCAGGACAGATGCTTGCTGAACTTGAAGATGACGATGAACGCACAAACATCGCCGTGGATGTAATGCAAAAGATTTGGCGTAAAGATAGGAACGGGGTGACCCCGCCCCTACATAATAAATTTATTCAATTATCAAATTGGTTCAATGGATTAAAGAAGATCCGTCCGCATTTCAATGGCGGGACGGGGCCGTTTCCGAAAAAATTATTGGAGCGGGTGGAATCTTTTTTGCCAGAGTTATTTGCAGATAAAGATGTGAAATTGATGCACGGAGATTTTCATCACTACAATATTTTGAGATCAGAACGCGGTTGGTTGGTGATAGACCCGAAGGGAGTCATTGGGCCAGCGGGGTACGAGATCGGGCCGCTGATGATCAACCCACGGAACAGCCTTTCGGACTGGAACAACTTCCAGATTAAGGCAGAGAGGCGGGTGAGCATCCTCTCGGAGAGATTAAGCTGGGAGCGGGAAAAAATCCTTAACTGGGCAACTGCACACGCGGTCTTATCCGCATGGTGGAGCATCGAAGATAATATGGATGAAGCATATGCGCTGCAATGTGCAAAAATATTTTCAGAGATTAAATAGCACGACCCTCCAAACGGAGGGTCGTGCTATTTTGTAAAGTTATTTATTGACCGAATAAGGAAGCAATGGCATAGCCAAGGGCCAGAATGCCAGCGATGATGCCGAACAATGGAAGTGCAACGAAGGCACCAATGCCGACCCAGAGGAAGTACAACCACATACACCAGCCAGAAATCGATTTAGGAAACATCATTTTACACTCTCCTTGAAGATGAAAAATGCTGACAGAATTGCCAGTCTATATAAGATAACCCCGCCACGATTTTAAGGGTACGAATTTTGGGGTGGTAAAATCGTTGGATGTCCTCAATTACCACCCCCGCAGAATTTACATTACACCGTAAAAACAAGTTCGAGCATTCCACAGCCGTGCGCTGGATCGTCTCGCACGCCAAACCTTATTGGTGGATCATGATCTTGATCTTCGTTGGCGCGATCGGCAACGCAGTACTGGCCGTGGTTGTGCCCGTCCTCACTGGTGACGCGTTCAATGCCATGTTGAAAAGCCCGCCTGACACCTCTGTGCTGCTGCCGCTTGCGATCACGATCGGCGTTTCGCAGATCATCCGCGGCGTGCTGCAGCTTGGCAGAAATTTCGGCGCAGAATTAATGGCGCAGAAAATGGAACGCGACATCCGTGACGAGTTGTATCTTTCGCTGCTCGGAAAAAGCATGACCTTCCACAGCCTGCAGCCCGTGGGCGATACGATGGCGCGTGCCACGAACGATGTGCGCGAAGTGAATTACATGTTCAGCCCTGGCGTGAACCTTGTCGTGGGTTCGTTCATGTTCATCCTCATGCCGCTGTTCTTTTCACTGCGCTATCATTACTCGCTCATCCTCACACCGCTGATCTTCACCATCATCTATTTCATCGCGCTGGCGCGTTACCTGAAACAACTCTCCCCCATCACAGACGATGTCCGTGAGTCGTTCGGGAAAATGAACACGCATCTTTCCGAGTCATTGGATGGCGTGGAGATCATGAAAGGCGCGGCGCAGGAAGTTGCAGAAGTAGACCGCTTCGGCATCAACGCGCGCGAAGTGCGCAACGCATTCGTACAGCAAGGCGATCTCGAAGCGAAATACATTGCCATGCTTTTGCTCGGCATGGCATACGCTGGCGGACTCGTCCATGCGTTGATCCTTCTCCGCGCAGGCCTGATCGATGTCGGCGCGGTCATTGCCTACTTCGGCATGCTGCAACTTCTGGGATTCCCCACTTTCACATCCACCTGGGCCTATTCTCAAATTTCACTTGGACTTTCCTCTGCCCGCCGTATTTTGGAATTGATCAACAGTGAGACCCAGCTCGATCAAAACGCTTCAGGGCGGACCTCGAACATGAGTGGTGAAATTGAGTTTCGCAACGTCTCGTTCAATTACCCAAACGGCGAACCCGTGCTCAAGGATATTTCATTCAAGGTCAAGCCTGGGCAAACTGTCGCCATCGTCGGGCAGACGGGCGCAGGAAAAACCTCGCTCGCAAAATTAATTAATCGCACCTACGATATTTCAGCAGGGCAGGTCTTTGTAGACGGCGTGGATGTGCGCGATTGGAATCTCGCGTCACTGCGCGAACAGATCTCCATCATCGAGCAGGATATCTTCCTATTCTCGCGATCACTCAGTGACAACATTGCCTTTGGCAAACCTGGCGCCACCAAAGATGAGATCATGTCTGCATCGATCGCCGCACAGGCACACGATTTCATCCTCGACTTTGACCAGACCTACGCCACCACAGTCGGTGAACGCGGAGTGATGCTCTCTGGCGGGCAGCGTCAACGCATTGCCCTCGCGCGCGCCTTCCTCACCGATCCGCGCGTGCTCGTGCTGGACGACTCCACCTCCGCAATTGACTCGGCCACGGAAGATAAAATTCAACGCGCCATCTCCAACGCATCCCGCGGACGCACGACCTTCATCATCACTCACCGCCTCTCGCAGATCCGCTGGGCAGATCTCATCATCGTATTACGTCAGGGCCAGATCGTTGCCATGGGCGCGCATGATGAATTGATGAAGACATCCGAAGCGTATTCGAGAATTTTTAGAGACTAACCGAAAGATATTCGATAATTCGATATTCGGAGGCACTTACGAATTCCCAATATCGAATATCGACAACCGAGGATTTTTATGGGCTTCTTTGCAGGACTTGACGACGAAAAATACGACCGCCAATACACAGACCGTGTACTGGTTGGCCGCATGTTTAATTACTTCAATACACAAACCAAACGGCTGGTGTATGCATCCATCACTATTATTCTTTTGGCAGTCATCGGCGCGGCATTGCCCGTCGTTGTCAGCCGCATGGTGGACCTGATCCAGGAACGCCCCACACCCACAGCCATTGCATGGGTGGGCATTGCGCTTGTCATCGTGGCCGTTGGCTTATGGGGATTGAACTGGCTCAGGCGTGCATTGATCGTGCGCGCCGTGGGCGATGTTGTGCTCGACATGCGCACGCGCGCCTTCCGCGCCGCCGCCGAGCATGACCTTTCCTTTTACGATCAATTTTCCTCAGGCCGCATCGTCTCGCGCATCACATCTGACACGAATGACTTCGGCCAACTCGTGGTCATCATCACAGACGTGGTCGCGCAAATGTTCCAGGCCATCCTGATCGCCATCGTACTCTTCCGCACCGAATTACGGCTCTCCCTGTTGCTGATCGGTTTTCTGCCGTTCATCTTCATCATTGCATCGGTCTTCCGCGTGATGGCGAGGCGCGTCACCAAACGCGGCATGAAAGCCATGTCTGACGTGAACGCCGCCATCAAGGAAACCTTCAGCGGAATTTCCATCGCGAAAAATTTCCGTCAGGAAGAAAGCATCTTCAAATCTTTCGACGAATCAAATCAGCAGTCGTATCAAGTCAACGTGCAGCGCGGCTTTGTGCTTTCACTCGTCTTCCCTGTGCTCAACGCGGTCGGCGGCATCTTCGTGGGCATACTGGTGTATGTCGGCGGCATGAGCGCATCGCAGGGTGTGATCAGCATTGGCGCGTGGTATCTCTTCATCATGAGTCTCGACCAGTTCTTCTTCCCCATTTTGAATCTCACTTCATTTTGGGCGCAGATCCAATCTGGGCTATCCGCCGCCGAACGCGTCTTCGCATTGATCGATGCCGACCCGAACGTGATCCAATCTGAAAAGCAGAATGTGCCGCGACTCAAAGGCGAGATCCATTTTGATCACATGCACTTCCGCTATTCGGATAAAGAACCGATCCTGACCGACTTCAACCTGCTCATACAACCCGGAGAGACTCTTGCGCTGGTAGGACACACAGGCGCGGGCAAATCATCCATTGCGAAATTGATCGCGCGCTTCTACGAATATCAGCAGGGACGTTTGTTGATCGATGGCCGTGATATCCGCACCTTTGACCTGAGCCAATATCGCAGACAATTGGGCATCGTTTCGCAAGTGCCTTTCCTGTTCTCTGGCACAGTCGCAGATAATATTCGTTACGCCGCACCAGGCGTCCCTGAGGAAGAAATGCTCAAACTCGCCAGAAAGATCGGT